>JBCBHT010000017.1:0-49804 GCA_038525335.1 Cyanobacteria bacterium J06621_15
ACCGTTTGGAAGAAATTGAAAGAGTTTTACAGCGTTGTAACGAAGCGATTAATACTCTTTCCGAAAGAACCAAAGAATTATCAACTCAACTTACCGAAACTCGTCAAGGAAAAAGAGAACAGCAGTTAAGAGCGGAACAGTTACAGAAAGAAGTTCAAAGCTTGAGTAAACGAGTAGAAGATGCAAAAAATCAACTGACACAGAATACAGAAAAATTAAATACCGCTCAATCTCGGTTAGAAGTATTGGAGCGGGAATTACCTACACAAGAGCAACAATTACAGCAACTACGCGATGAACTAGCGCAGTTAGAAGAATCACAAACACCGAGCGAATGGCAGAATATTCAAGCAACAATTAAAAGTCAAGAGCAACAGTTACAGCAACAAGATACAGCATTACGAGAAACAGAAGAAAAATTAAAAAATCTCGAAGTTCAGCAGCAGGTATTACAAGAAAAAATTCAAGAAGGAGTAAGAAGAGTTGAAGAATATCAGCAGGAACAATTAAATCAGCAAAATCAAATTGATAACCTCAAACAACAAGAAACAACATTAACAGCAGCTATAGCCGAAACTCGCCAACAAATCCAACAAATGGAAGCGAATTTAGGCGAAGAAAAGCAAAAACGTGATGCTGTAGAAGCGCAATTACGTCAATTATTATTAAAACAACAGCAGCTAGAATGGGAAGTCCAAAAACTGCAAGAAAGCCAACAAAATCGTCGTGAAGAATTAGATAGAGTGTTGGCAGAATTACAAACAATTTCCACAGAATTACCACAACCCCTACCAGAAGTACCAGAAAACGTAGATTTAGAAGAACTACAAAAAGAATTAAAATCCCTTTCCAAACGCTTACAAGCAATGGAACCAGTCAACATGCTGGCTTTAGAACAATACGACCGCACCCAACAACGCTTAGAAGAACTTACCGAAAAACTAGAAACATTAGAAGCCGAACGAACCGAATTATTATTAAGAATTGAAAACTTTACAACATTACGTCAACAAGCTTTTCAAGAAGCATTCGACGCTGTAAATGAAAACTTCAAATCAATTTTTGCCACCCTTTCCGACGGTGATGGTTACTTACAATTAGATAATCAAGAAGACCCATTTAATAGTGGTTTAAACCTAGTTGCTCATCCCAAAGGTAAGCCGGTACAGCGCTTAGCATCAATGTCCGGGGGAGAAAAATCATTAACAGCATTAAGCTTTATTTTCGCCTTACAAAGATATCGTCCATCACCATTTTATGCATTTGATGAAGTAGATATGTTTTTGGACGGGGCAAACGTAGAGCGATTAGCTAAAATGATTAAGCAACAGGCAGAACTAGCACAATTTATAGTTGTAAGCTTGCGCCGCCCAATGATAGAATCAGCCGAACGTACAATCGGAGTTACTCAAGCCCGTGGAGCTTATACACAAGTTTTAGGGATTAAGTTAAAAACCGACAATACTTCTGCTTGAGTATCTGTTAATAATAGTGTATAGATAAACCGGATTCGAGATCGGGACTCGGTATATAATGACCTCTGAACAAATTATAAGACGCTCGGACATTTTAAACACCCAAGTAATCACCCGCGATAACGGGAGAAGGCTTGGCATTGTCAACCAACTGTGGGTAGATATTGATAGACGAGAGGTTGTGGCAATTGGATTGCGAGACAGCCTGATCTCCGTGTCTGGGATACCACGCTATATGTACTTAAGCAGCGTTGACCAAATCGGAGACGTGATTTTGGTTGACAACGAAGACGTAATTGAAGACGTAGATACCGAAATTTACAGCAACCTAGTTAACTGGGAAGTAATTACAGAAGCAGGAGAAGTATTAGGAAGAGTACGCGGTTTTAAATTTGATGGTATCAGCGGCAGAATTTCATCTATAGTAATTGCTTCTTTAGGATTACCACAAATACCAGACCAAGTTCTTAGTACCTACGAACTATCAATGGACGAAGTAGTCAGCGTTGGTCCCAACCGACTGATAGTATTTGAAGGAGCAGAAGAACGAGTTACTCAATTAAGCGTTGGTGTATTAGAGCGTTTGGGTATCGGTAAAGCACCTTGGGAGCGCGAAGACGAATATTACAACGCAACTCCCAAAACCGTAGCACCAGAAAATCAGCTACCATCGGGAGTACCCTTAGAAGCACCCCAGCCTAGAGTACGTCGTCCCGAACCCGTAGCAGAAGAAGTTTGGACAGAAGACGATGCTTACGAAGAACCACCTCGTCGTCGAGTAATGGAAGCACGTCCCTACGAAGAAGAAACCATCCGCTACGAAGAAGCAGAAGAAGACAACTGGAGCGAAGCAACCGGGAAAGATAGTTACGAAACACCAGCAAAATACGAACCCCAGCCCTTTCCACCAAAAACCTATAAAGAAGAATACGACACCTACGACGACGACCTAGAAAAAGACGCTTGGGAAGACGACGAAGCACCAAAACCAATTAACATTCCCAAGAAAGTCAAAGAAAAACAGCCAGAATACGAAGAAGAAGGCGGATATTAAGATTAGTTAAGAGTTAGGAGTTAGCGGAAAGTTTGGGGTGTCGGTTTCCGTCCCCAAAACTTTCCAAGACGGAGTTAGAAATTAATTTCTGGCTCCTATTTTTTTGGGCAATGGTTTGTAGTTGCGCTTACTCTTCGAGAAAACTGCGTTCATAGCGCCAAATATTTTGCATCTGAAAGCGAGTCACTTAGCAGCTAAGAAGCCCTCAAAATTTATGTGAGTGAGTAGTAGTACTCCACCACATTAATTTTGATGACTTGATAAGACTCTTCGTAGGTTGGGTTGAACGGAGTGAAACCCAACACGGATGTTGGGTTTCGTTCCTCAACCCAACCTACCAAAAACACATTTCAGCCCCTCATAACTTATGTGGTGAAGTACTAGGAATAAATTCCCAGGCTAAAATACAAAGTCTGATTAATCAGACTGGGTAGAGCTTGTAGTGTGTTTTAGCCTACTTTTTACAGCACCTTGCAGGTTGCAGGAGATACATAAAAATTTTATAAAACTCTTGTGGTAGGGAGAGAACTTGACGGGGAGATATTCTTCCCCGAAGTTTGGGGGAAGAGTATCTTCCCCCCAACTTCTCTTCGTCAAAGTGAGCCGCACGCGACCCGGGAACGGGGTATCCCTGCCCGTTAGAATGCATTGTTACCTGCTCACTGATAACTGTTCACTGTCAAGAGAATACTTGCAAAGCGAAGGAAATTAAAGATAGAAATGTCATAAAACCAACTGCGTCTAAAGTTGTGGTCATTAAAGGACCGCTAATTAATGCAGGGTCTAGATTTAAGCGTTTCAATCCCATTGGTAAGACAGTCCCTAAAGTTACGGCTATTAATACATTTATAGCCATTACGCTTCCAGCAACAAAAGATACCCAGCGCTCATCCGGGGGCGACCACATCATTGATAAGGTTGTTAAAGCTAAACCCAATCCGATAGCGGTTCCTAAACCTGCTGTTAATTCCTTTCGCAGTAAAGTTAAAGTGTCTTTTGGAGTTACTTCTCCTAATCCCAATCCTCGTACTGTCACTGATAAAACCTGGAAAGCCACATTACCGCTGCTGTTAGCCAAAATGGGCATGATTATAGCTAAAACTGGCACTATTTTTATAACTTCCTGAAAAGGTGCAATAGCGCTAGCTGCTGCAATATACAAACCGATGTTTCCTAATAACCAAGGTAAACGTTTGCGAAGGGTTACTTTAGGAGGACACAAAGCAGTTTCATCACCCCCGCTAACCCCTGCGAGTTTCTGAATGTCTTCGGTAGCTTCTTCGTCAATAATATCTACTACGTCATCAATGGTGACGATACCTACAAGCCTATCTTCTTTATCAACTACAGGTAAAGCGATTAAATCGTAACGCTTCATGATTTGGGCTACTTCCCGTTGAGGAGTATCTGTAGTAGTTCTGATTACTTTCGCGGCTGCGATATCTTTTAATAAAGCTTCTGGATAGGAAAACAGTAATTGTCGTAAAGATACAACGCTAACTAGCTTGCGATTGCTATCGGTAACGTAAGCATAATAAATAGTTTCCTTGTCTTTGTCTTGACAGCGGATTTTGTTCAGAACTTCTCTGACAGTTAATCCTTGCTGTAATCGCACGTATTGGGTAGTCATTACCCTTCCTGCTGTACCTTCTGGATAACCGAGAATCGTTGCAGTTACTCGTCTTTGTTCGGGACTCAACGAGTGCAATAACCGTTTGACAACCTTTGCAGGTAGCTCGTCAAATAATTCCGCACGTTCGTCAGGACTCATCGCTTCCAATATTTGCGCTACCTGTACGTCATGTAGAGAATTTATTAGTTGTTCCTGAACTTCGGGGGGTAAATATTCAAATACATCAATAGCTTTATTTTTATTAAGTAAACGAAACGCTATAGCACGTTGTTTTCTAGATAAATCCGCAATGTATTCTCCTACATCAACGGCTGGTAAATGGTTCAAATCCCATTTAAGTTCATTAAAATCTGTAACGCCGAAATCAGCAATATTGATTGCAAAATTGCGAACATCTTGAATAAGCATATTTCCTCCTTTTATCTCCCCCGCGCTGAGAGATAAACTCTACAGCTTAGAGGAGGATGGTACTACCGTCTTCCGGACTCTTGTCCATAAATTTTTAAAAAATCAACATCGACTACCTATGAAGGCATCGCTAAGTCATAATACTAACCCGGAACTGTGTAATCCGGTAGATGCTGAGCTTCAGTATTATTTTTATGTGATATTACGCACTACTGAATATCTATAAGCCCCGATTTTCATTTCAATAGAGTAGATTTTACTACTCTGAATATCTATGTCAAGCTAATATCTCAATTAACTATATAATTTTTTGAGTCAAATTATTAACATTGTATCAAGTATTTATTATTTACTTTGTTTGAATTACTATATGTGATAGTACTGAAGCAAAACTCCTGTTTTCCCAGTCAATAAGGGAAATAGATGATATTCATCGCAGATAAAACACACTCAAAATATTTAAGAAAACTGTAGGCAAATTCCGAAAAAACTATTCTGCTCCGGACTTTATTTGTGGCATTAAAATTTACCGTAACTTAACAATAGACTTTTATTTGAGAGTTATGTCCGTGTTTATAAAATTCAAATATCAACAATCTTAAGATACTAAACTGACATCTTAAGGTAGTTAATTTTCAAAAAATTATCTATTACAGCAAACAGCTTGATAACAATACACTTTTTGTAAAGAATATTAGAATTATTTAGCAATAGCTTGATGATTAGGAATTTAAATAAGCAAGAAAATAAAAGTTTTTAATGTTTTATATTGTGCGGATTCAAGAAAGACAGAAAAATAAAAATATTTTGGCTTGTTGACAATTTGTGAAAAAAAATGCACTATTTACTGTTTGACAACCTTTACAGCATATTTCATCTTCATGAGGTACACTCTAACGGGCTACAAGAGTTTTATAAAATTTTTTGTACCTCATTTACCTGCAAGGTGCTGTAAATTTCAACAGGACTTCTATTTTGTATCTTGCAACATTCTTTTATATGCTCAAAAACCCGGTTTCTAGTAGTGAAAGCATGAATATCTCCTAAAGAAACCGGGTTTCTAACACTGGTGCAAGATGTTAACTCTCGTTAGTAATAGCGATATGGCAATAATTACAGAATTGTTGCTGTTTGCTTTTAAAATTTACTGGATGGCTACGGGGTAAAAACCCGCCGAGGTTTACCGAATTAGATTATGTTTAGAACTCTAGAGTTACTTCCTCGTTTGGAATATTATTACCAGCAGGTTAAAACTATTATTCTTTCCCGTCAGAACCCAATAACTGGTCTACTCCCCGCTTCAACAGCGATAACTGCTCACGGAGACTATACTGACGCTTGGGTACGGGATAACGTTTACAGTATTTTAGCGGTTTGGGGATTAACCCTCGCTTATCGCAAAGTTGATGAAGATAAAGGACGCACTTACGAGTTAGAACACAGCGTTATTAAGTTAATGCGAGGATTGTTGTTTTCGATGATGCGACAAGCTGCTAAAGTCGAAAAATTCAAGCATACTCAATCGCCGCTGGATGCTTTACATGCTAAGTATAATACTGCAACTGGCGATGTTGTGGTTGGTGATGATGAATGGGGACATTTACAGCTGGATGCGACATCTATCTTTTTATTGATGTTGGCTCAAATGACTGCTTCGGGAGTCCAGTTGGTTTACACTCTTGATGAAGTAGATTTTGTCCAAAACCTGGTTTACTATATCGGACGAGCTTACCGGACTCCAGACTATGGGATTTGGGAACGGGGTAATAAAATTAATCATGGTAAAGCAGAATTAAATGCTAGTTCTGTTGGTATGGCTAAAGCTGCTTTGGAAGCAATTAATGGGCTAGATTTATTTGGAGTTCATGGAAGCAAAGCGTCGGTGATTCACGTGTTACCGGATGAAATAGCTCGCGCTCGGATTACGTTAGAGTATTTGTTACCTAGAGAATCAGCTTCCAAAGAAATTGATGCAGCACTTTTGAGTGTAATTAGTTTTCCCGCTTTTGCTGTGGAAGATGAAAGTCTACGTCAAAGGACTTTAGATGAGATTGTTAGTAAGTTAGAAGGTAATTACGGTTGCAAGCGGTTTTTACGAGACGGACATCAAACGGTTTTAGAAGATAGTCAGCGTTTGCATTACGAACCCAGCGAATTAAAGCAGTTTGAGCATATAGAATGTGAATGGCCGTTATTTTTCACTTATTTGTTTTTAGATGCTTTATTTCGGGGAGAACAGGACAGAATCAAGCATTATCAGCAAGGTTTAGAATTTACGTTGGTGGAACGCGATAATATGCGTTTACTACCGGAAGTGTATTACGTACCGGAAGATAAAATTAAAGCTGAGAAGCAAGCACCAGGGACTCAAAAACGTTTACCTAATGAAAACGTTCCTTTGGTATGGGCACAAAGTTTGTATTTTCTCGGACAAATGTTAAGCGAAAAATTGCTCTCGGTGGGAGATATTGACCCTTTGGGAAGATATTTATCTGTGGGAAGAGAGCGAAAACCTATAGTACAAATTGCTTTATTAGCAGAAGATGAAGAATTACAAGCTCAATTAGCAGTTCGTGGAATTCAAACGGAAACTTTATTACAAATAAAACCAATTCAGGTTCGTCAAGCAGCAGATTTAATTGCAATTTATCAAGGAATTGGATGTAATAAAAAGCTTGATTTAACCGGAAGACCCGCGAGACTGCCAAGAAGTTTAACTACATCGAGAATTTTTCGTATAGGTAATGAAAACGTTGTATTTTTACCTTCTTTTCTAGATTCAGAACAGTTTTATTTAACTTTAGATTATCACTTTCTCGTTGCTCAACTCAAAAGTGAATTAGCTTACACTCAGAAATATTGGAGCGATTTAGGTCGTCCGACATTAACTTTAATGCTGACCCGTACCATGTTAGAAACGGGTAGCGAAGCATTATTATCATTAATGGAAGAATTGAAATCAGGTGTATGTGATGGGGTAAGAGTTAAATTAGGCAGGCTTAATCAGTTGATGTTAACTGCTAATATTCAAAGAGTTAACGTACAGCAAAACTTTGAATTCCAAAAATCACCAGTTACCAAAATTACTCCCCGTAGTTCCTATTTAATTTTCAATCCAGAAAACAACTGGTTATTAGAACATACTCAAGAATTTCAAATGGAATGTGAAACCAATCTAGACTTCTTGGTTTCTTCCTTGCGTTCTTCCGATAATCTTTACGAACAAATCGAATTATTGCAGACATTAACCCGCTTGAAAGGGCTTAAGTTTGATACTGGTTTTGGCGAACCTGGTAAGACCATCACAGTGTCTAACTTGCTTGATGAAGTTTACTATAAAGCCGGTGAAATCGGACTTTGGGCTGTAGTTCGTCGCGCTGCAGGATTGCTGCAAATGGCAGATATGCGCTTATCAGATATAGTCACAAGTCTTTTAGCACGGGGTAAACAAATTGCGGTTGGTAGAGCTTACAATGAAGCATCTTTGATAACTACACCGCTTTCTCATAGGGAAATAGTCGAAAAAATCAAAAACTTCTGTCGTGACGATGTGAGGGATGGAGTTTTAACTCAAGAAATTCTTGTTTACCTGCGTACATTAATTAATTCCGAACCAGAAATATTTCAGGGATTACTAACCTTAAGAATCGGCAATATTATCTTATTTATTACTAGTAAAATCGGTAGAGAATTAGATATTACTCAAGACGAAAGCTACGAACATTTAATGCAATTATCTCCCTTTGAAGTTAAGACAAAGGTGAAAGATTGTTTGTTAGAATATTCCGGCATGAGTCAATTATTACGTCAGCAAGAATCACTCCACGTCAAGCAAAAAGAAAACGAAATAGATTGGATACTGCAACCAATTAGTTTAGAACAAATAGAAGTTCCAGAAGGAGGTTGGAGAAGATACCGACAAGCAGAAGGAGCTATCAACCGCGTACCCGAAGACTTTTTTGAAAGAGTTTGGGAATTAATGCATCATTGTAAAGGTTTAGTCATCGGTGATAAACTCGAACGTCGCAATCGTTTGGATAGCAAATTACTGATATCAGAAATGACAGCAGGAGAAAAGAACTTTGCCTTAAGAGTCGAACACCTGTTAAACAAAATTGAAGCTCCAGAATACCGCCAAGCAAACGTTGAAGCATTAATCGAACTCGCGGCGATCGCCAACAATAATCCAGAATTACAAATCCGTGGATATATTGTCCTAGATGTATTAATTGGTCATGCCGTGCGATTAAACTGGTTAAACAATCAACCAAAAAGAAAAGATAAATACGAAGAAGACAAAGCCGCAGCATGGAGGTATTTTTATAACACTTCTCCTCAAGAATGCGCCAAAACTATCGTCAAAGCATTTAGATTCTTGACAGAATTTGGTGATGAGTTTGCAGTAAGTGAAACTGAAGTAGAAGCAGAAGCAGAAATTTAAATAGGTGTTATTGTAGGGTGTGTTAGACGTGCAATTATTTATGAAATAAAGGGTAATTGTGAAAATCGTCTAACGCACCATCCGAGATTGAATGATAAGTAGCAAGTAGCAATTAAACCTCTAATCTTTGACCTTTGACCTTTGACCTATAACCTTTAATCTTCGCATACGGGTAGTTTAATTAAAAACTCAGTTCTTTCTCCAACAGTTGAATTACAGCTAATTTCACCATTATGAGTTTCTTCAACTATTTGTTTAGCAATTGCAAGTCCTAATCCCGTACCTTTTCCAACTCCTTTAGTAGTAAATAAATTATCAAATATACGTTCTTTTACCGATTCTGGCATTCCCGAACCATTATCTTTAAAGCTAATTACTGCGGTATTATTATCATCGCTAACTTTAGTAGTAATGATAATCTTGTGTGGATTATCTTGTATTTCACTATATAATTTTCCTTCAGAAACTATATCTAAAGCATCTATAGCGTTAGCAATAATATTCATAAATACTTGATTTAATTGTCCCAAAAAGCATTTTACTTGCGGTAATTCACCATAATTTTTAATCACTTCAATCGCCGGTCTTTTATCATTAGCTTTAAGACGATATTTTAAAATTAATATTGTGCTATCAATGCCTTTATGAATATTGCAAGCAACTTTCTTGGATGTATCTGCTCTAGAAAAAGTACGTAAACTTGTACTTATGTCTTTTATTCTTTCTGTTGCTAATTTCATTGAATTTAACAACTTTGGTAAATCTTCACTGAGATATTCTAAATCAATCTCTTCAGCATTTTCTATTACTTCTTCTTCTGGACTCGGATAATTTTCTTGATAGCATTCTATATGAGCAAATAAATCTTTAATATAATCTTCTGCATTGCTGATACTACCAGTGAGAAATCCTATAGGGTTATTAACTTCGTGTGCTACCCCTGCGACTAAATTACCCAAAGTAGCCATTTTTTCATTTTGCACCATTTGCAATTGAGTTTGCTTTAATTCTTGCAGCGTTTTTTCTAATTCTTGCGACTTATTAATTACCGCTGCTTCTGCTTGTTTTCTGTCGGTAATATCGCGAGCAATACCCCGTAAACCAATTACTTTTTCATTTTCATCCTTTATAGGTGAATTATTACAAACTATCCATAACCACGAGCCATCTCGATGTTGAGTACGAAATTCTATACCCGAATATTTTTTTCCAGTTTCAATAACTTGTTTGCTAGCTAATTCTACTATTAGTAAATCATCTGGATGTACAATTGGCGCAAAAGGTTGATTGATAAATTCATTAACATCGTACCCCCACATTTGTTTAAATTGAGGTGAAATATATGTAAATTTTCCATCTGTACTAACAGAATACATCAAATCATCAACGTCTTCTACAAAAGAACGGAATTTGGATTCACGTGTTTCTAATATTTGATATAATCGAGAATTTTCCAAAGAAATAGCAGCTTGAGAACACAAAATATCAATTACTTTTAAACGTTCCTTTGTAAATGAACCAATTGTCA
Source organism: Cyanobacteria bacterium J06621_15 (assembly GCA_038525335.1). GTDB lineage: Bacteria > Cyanobacteriota > Cyanobacteriia > Cyanobacteriales > Nostocaceae > Rivularia. Next base: position 10,540 of record JBCBHT010000017.1, read on the forward strand.
ATTTGTTTTCCAGATAAAGCAATCCTGTTAATTCACCTTTATTTAAAATCGGCGTACATAATAAGCTTTTAGGTTGATGCTGGATTAAGTATTCATCACTAATAAAATCTTTGTTGACTTTAGCCTTATCTAGAATAATAGTTTTCAAGCTATGTTTGACATAATTTATAACACTATGAGGAATGTCATTACTGTTTTCATATGGTATTGATAATCGCCTTACACTATTATCTTTAGCTGCAATAGCTTCTAAATAAAAGTTATCTTCCCTTAAGAAAATTAAAGCCGCTTTTTCTGCTCCTGCATTTTCGATTACTATTTGCAGTAAACTTGAAATTAAATCTTCTAATTGAATTTCGCTTGATAAAGCTCTCGTTGCTTTAAGAATACTGGCGAAATCTAAAGCTTCACAAATACTACTACTAGAATGAGTTGTTTGGATAGTTTGTAAGGATTGAATCTGAGTTTCGTTGATTTGAAAATTATTTTTTTGTGCTTGTAAAATTGGTGCAAGTAACTGAGGATAATGTTTTTCTAAGTCATCGGTTTTGGCTTTGGCTCCCCAGCGAGCATAACAGTAGTATGCTTCTTGCATGTAGCCAGCAGCGACTTTTTCTTTATCCCAATTGAGATAAAATTTGGCTGCTAGTTCGTTAGAAAGTGCTTGCTCTTGAATATATTCGTTGTCTTTAGCTCCAGCAATTGCTTTATCATAAAGTTCAATAGCTTCTAGTTTTTTTCCCAATACTCTATATTTTTCAGCTTCGACTAAATGCAATTTATGTAAATTATTCATGGGAGCTTTATCAGCCCAATATTGCATTTTTATTTGATTTTGTTCTACCTGTTGAATAATTTCCTTTTGCTCAATATTACTTACATTCTGATATCGAGCAAGTTTTACCAAAGAATCGTAAAAATAGAATACAACAATACAGGGCATTGCTACCACACCGTCTAAATATTTTTGTGCTTGAATAGCGTTTTCTGCTGCTTGTTCGTAGTTCTCAAATAAATAACACAAATTTAACTTAGAAATATACAAAAATGCTAGAGTTGTTCTATTATTAGCTTGCTTGTGTAGCGAAACCATCTGTGACTCGTCGTAAGCTTCTCCAATCAACTCACAAGGATGTTTGGAACGATTTAATAAATTGAGTATTGTTTGTCGTGAAATACTTAACTGATCTAGAGTATGGTCTTGCTTTAATTCGGCGATCGCATCTTCATAAGCAGAAATTTCTATCTCTAGACTTTCGAGTTCCTTGCCGATTAAAATACAGTTATAGCAGTAGAAAGAAGCAGAATACGCGGCGAATTGTAAATCACCAGCTTCTAAACTGACCTGATAACCTTGAGTTAATAAAGCTAAACATTCAGAGATTGATTCTTGCCAAGGTTTGATAAAATGTCCTGCTAACAGTAAAACCTTTGATTCAATATCTTTAGCATCAAATCTATCAACCAAATTTAATGCAAGTTGACCAAATTGCGAACCAGCTTCGATATCATTAACTACACCACAAAGAATAAAACCATAAATAGCATACCCAAAGGCTGAGGATGAGGTATTGCCATATTTTATCGATAAATTGACCATTTTCATGGCAATTAAAGGTAGCAATGTGGGAAATGCAAAATAAGCTGGAGGAGCAACGCTAGCTAAGATACGTATTGCTGCTAATTTATAAGGGTCTTCCATCTGGGGTAGATATAACAAATTGGTAATTGAGTTATCCCCTATATTTGATTGAGTTTCCAATAATGTTTTTTCAAAGTCGGATGGTAGTGGTCTGGTAGGTAAGTTGATATCTTCATCAATCAGATGAAGCACTTTTTGAGCAATTTCTATAGCTTTCAAAAGTTTGACTTGAGCAATATTACTGTGGATTTTGATGATGTAAATATTAATCTTATCCAACAGGTTTTTTGCTTCTTCTAAAACAAATTTTGCAAGTTCTTCAGCTTTATAAAAATCAGTATTTAGATAAGCTGTCTCAGCAGATTCTTCATAAATCAATAAAGTCAATTCGTAACAAATATTCCAACCTTCTTTTCCTAATAAATTTCTACCAGCGGAAAAATATTTTAATGCTGCTCCATAAGCTGTAGAAGATTTTGCTTTTCTTCCTGCAATAATGTTTAATTGAGCTAGTTTTTCCTTCTCAGCTTGGTCAGCAATAAAATCCAAACCATAATTTAGCTGATTTACAATATCGAAAATACATTTTTCTCTTGCTTCTAGAGATTTTTTTTGTAAAAGTAGCTGTCCAATTTGATAATGAGTTTGTTGTTTTTGTTCGTCCGGAATCAAAGAATAAGCAGCTTGCTGAATTCTATCGTGCAAAAATTTATAGTTTGAGTTGGAATTTTTTATTTGCTCATCTTCCGATTCATGACGAGATTGTAATTCCGATTCCAGATAAAATTTATAAACTTCACTTTGAGGTAAAACTAAACTTTCCTGCAATGCTGTCCATAAATCTGAAGCTGTTTCTGCTTCCGATTTTTTGCATATAATTGCCAAAGTTGCTAAATCAAACTGATTTCCAATACAAGCTGCTAACTTCAAAACATTCTGCGTTGACTCTGGCAACTTTTTGAGCTGCAAACCCATAAACTCAACAACATCTGAGCTTAAACTCAACATTCTTACCTGACTGATATCGCATTCCCAAGAACTAGTATAAAAATCAAATTTTATTAAACTATCTTCATACAGAGATTTTAACAATTGCGTGCTAAAAAATGGATTACCCTGAGTTTTTTGATATACAATTTCTGTTAAACGCTGCGATATTTCCAAATCACAATTTAGAGTATCAGCAATTAGTTGATTTAAACTTTCTTGATTTAGTGGTTCTAAAGTAATCGTATTAATAATTGCTGCTGCTTTACCTATTTCTTCTAAAGTTAGCATCAAAGGATGAGCCGGAAAAACTTCATTATCTCGGTAAGCACCAATTAATAATAAATAATTCGTTTCAGATTCGCTCATCAACACCTGCATCAACTTGAAAGAATCGGAATCAGCCCACTGTAAATCATCTAAAAATATGACTAAAGGATGTTCTTGTGCTGTAAAAACTTGAATAAACTTTTTGAATATTAAATTAAATCTATTTTGAGCAGCAGTACCGAATAATTCTAAAACATCTGGTTGTTTACCAATTATTTGCTTTAATTCTGGAATGACATCAAGAATTACTTGTGCATTTTCACCCAACGCTTTTAAAATTTTGTTTTTCCAACTTGCCAATTGAGTATCGCTTTCGCTCAATAATTGACCCATCAAATTGCGGAAAGCTTGAACAAAAGCCGAGAAAGGAATATTACGATTAAACTGGTCAAATTTACCTTGAATAAAATAACCGCGCTGTTTAACTATTGGTTTATGAACTTCGTTAACTACTGCTGTTTTGCCAATACCAGAAAAACCAGCAACCAGCATTAATTCTCTGTTTCCCTGTGATACTCTCTCAAATGCAGCTAATAATTCTTGAACCTCATTTTCCCTACCGTATAATTTTTCCGGAATAATAAATCTGTCACAAATATCCCGTTTTCCAATTTCAAAATTTTCTATATTTCCAGTTTCTTTTAGTTGTTTTAAACAAATCTCTAAATCATACTTTAATCCCAAAGCACTTTGATATCTATCTTCAGCATTTTTAGCCATCAACTTCATGACAATATCTGACAAAATTTGAGGAATCTCTTGTCCCCTCTCCTTACCAAGGAGAGGGTTAGGGTGAGGTTTATTTTCATTAACAAGAAGAAAATTAGGGTGAGGTTTTACCATCGCTGGAGGTTGTTTCGCAATATGACAATGCACCAACTCCATAGCATCATCAGATTTAAAAGGTAATTCCCCAGTCAATAACTCATATAAAGTCACACCCAAAGAATAAAAATCACTCCGATAATCAATTCCCCGATTCATTCTTCCAGTTTGCTCTGGTGATATGTAAGCAAGGGTTCCTTCTAATCCATTAGGATTTTTAATTTCTTGAGTCTCTTTAGGTAATAGCGAAGCAATACTAAAATCAATTAATTTAATTTGATTCGTTTCTGGGTTAATTAAAATATTGGCTGGCTTAATATCTTTATGAATAACGCGGTTTTGATGTATATCGTGAAGAATATCTGTGATTTGTAATCCAATTGATAATATATCTTTCAAAGAAATGATATTTTCTCTTTTTATATATTCATGCAACGAAATCCCACCAAAATCTTCCATTATCAAAATATAACTATTTTCATATGCTTCCAGACTGTAGGGACGAACAATTCCAGGAATATCTAAATTTTTGCTGATAGTGTATTGATTGCGGAATTGAAGTAATTCGTTAAAGTTGGGGTAGGGATTTTTCAGCAGCTTGATAACTACCGGTTTTTCGTCTAAATCTCGAACAGCGCGATAAACCAGAGTTCTTGAACCGTTGTAGAGTTGTTCATTAACTTCATATCCCGGAATGCTAACCATACTTTCTCTATATAACAATATTTCTAGAGTTAGTATTCCCAAATCCCGTGAGAAAAATTCACAATTTTATTAATAAATCTTTATATTTTTAGTCACAAAGTATGGTGTTTTGCTTTTACCAAAGCTAAATTAATTTATTAGCCGTGCTTTGACAAATTAATCCTCAATTCTCAATGACCAATTCTCAAAAAAAAACCCACTTCTAAAAAAAAGTAGGGCTAATAAATTACTTATTCAAAAAACAAAAGCTTCAGTAAAAAACTTACATAGCTCCAGGCATATCTCCTTGTGTAGATATTCCAGGTCTGCCTAATTCGCCATATCCGATAGCGTCATCTTCCTTCTTGAATCCGGTATAAGCTTCCATACCGTGTTCGCCAATATCCAAACCTTCTAGTTCTTCTTCCTTGGTTACACGAATGCCTAATGTAGCTTTCAAAGCAACCCAGAAGATGGTGCTAAGCAATACAGTCATACCACCTACAGCCAAAGCACCTAATAACTGAGTGAATAGCGGAGCAATTCCACCACCAAACAGTAAACCAGCATCTGGTCCTTCAGCATAAATACCGTCGGGAGTTCCACCAACAGCAAACAAACCTACTGCCAAGGTACCCCAGAATCCACAAACCAAGTGAACGGAGATTGCTCCTACAGGGTCGTCGATTTGAATTGCATCGAAGAAAGCAACGGAAAATACTACCAAAACTCCAGCAATCGCACCGATAGCTACTGCGCTAGGCAAGTTAACCCAAGCACAAGGTGCAGTGATACCAACTAAACCAGCCAAGATACCGTTGATAATCATTGTTAAGTCTGGCTTACCAAACTTACCCCAAGCTACGAAACAAGCAGCAACTCCACCAGCAGCAGCAGCTAAGTTAGTAGTCAAAGCAATGTGACCAATTGCATTTGCGTCAGCAGCCATTGTAGAACCGGGGTTGAAACCAAACCAGCCCAACCATAGAATCAAACAGCCCAAGGTAGCAATGCTTAAGTTGTGAGGAGGAATTGCATTAGTTCTACCATCAGCATACTTACCAATACGTGGTCCAAGAATTGCTGCACCCATCAAAGCTGCCCAACCACCAACGGAGTGTACAACTGTGGAGCCAGCGAAATCCCAGAAACCAGCACCTGCTAACCAGCCACCACCCCAAATCCAGTGTCCGGTAATGGGGTAAGCAATACCAACCAACAAGAGACTGAAAATCAAGAAGTCAACAAACTTGATTCTTTCTGCAACTGCTCCGGATACAATTGTCGCAGCGGTTCCAGCGAATGCCAATTGGAATAAGAATTTAGCAGATAAAGGTACCCCAGCCCAGTTAAGAGAACCGAAAACACCTTGATAAGCATCTCCTGTGACAGGGCTATTATCTGCACCCGAGAGTAAGAAACCATTCAAACCAAAGAATGGAGTTCCATCACCGAACATGATGCCAAAGCCAATGACATAAAATGCCAAAGTAGCCAAAGCAAATACAATCAAGTTCTTAGAAAGAATGTTGACAGCATTTTTTTGGCGACACATTCCGGTTTCCAACATTCCGAAACCAGCGTTCATGAAAATTACCAAAAACGCTGCAACTGCAACCCAAAGAGTATCTAATGCAACCTTGAGTTCCGCTGTTGTTGGACCTGCGTCTGCTGTGGGAGTTTGAGCAACTGCTGCATAACCCGAAGCCAATACAATCAAGCCTGCAATAGGTAGGCAGGCACGTAAGCTAGGATTTAAACCTTTAATTCCCTGCCCTAGTTGTTTGACTACAGAGCTATTACGTGTAGCACTAGTAGACTTTCTATTATTCTTTTTTCGCGTCAGTTTTTGCATCTTCACTCCAAAACTTCCTTAACTGGAAAACACCGCTTTCTTCGCGTAACACCGTTTTAAGCCGCCAATAGCGATTTGCTTGTAAGCTTTTCAATTAGGATTAGATATCAAATGCAGAATTACTCCAAACGCAGTACATTACTGTTTGGGAATTCATTTTTGACTCTTATACCTATGGGAGATGATTTTCAAAAAGCCTATTAAATAATCAGCAAACCAAACAATCTAGCTAACAGTCAACAAAGCAATGATACATATATTGCTGTGGCTAGTTTTTCTTAAAAGATTATTATTATGTATTTTTGGAAACCCCTCAAGTAGCCTCATCAATTTTTTAATATTTCAGATTTCTGCCTCAAAGCCTTTATATTTCATTATTATCGGCATTCAAAAAGCTACAACGGTTAAGAAACAATCATTACAGCACTACATTTATGAATTCTGTAACTGTTGCTACTGATTTTAAGTGCTTTTAATTATCATTGGTGGCATTTTAAGCTGCAAATAGCCGTCAGGAAGAGCATTTTGTCAATGTTTCATAATTTTATCAACACAAAAAAAATTACTAATTGTAAATTTTTCATACGAAGAAATTGATTTTTTACTTACGTAGTTAAATGTGAATTTTTTATAATTGATGTAAATAAGTATTTATATCAAAATTATTTGATGATATGATATTCTGCTTATAAAATATCATCTAAATTTCATAAATAGTAAAAATACTGTCAAGCTAAGCTTGTTTAAATACATTTATATTTAGTCGCGTTACCTGTAGCAATTATTCCTACTTACATTTGATTTAAATAATTTTGATAACCCAATTCTTGTAATTTGTCTTGCTTCTCTATGACTGAATCGCGGAGATTTTGTCGATATAGAACGACTTTTTCGAGTAAATTTGCTTGATGGGTAGCGAGTATTTGTACTGCCAAAAGTCCAGCATTTTTTGCATTACCGATAGCTACAGTTGCTACAGGTATACCACCTGGCATTTGGACAATAGAATGTAAAGAATCAACACCTTTTAAATGACGACTCGCAACAGGAACCCCAATTACCGGAAGAGGAGTTAAAGAAGCAACCATACCGGGAAGATGAGCAGCACCACCGGCTCCAGCAATAATAACTTTAATACCGCGAGCGTGAGCCTGAGTAGCGTATTCCACCATTCGTTGCGGAGTCCGATGGGCACTAATAATTGCCACTTCTGTAGCAACTCCGAATTCTTCACAGATTTTAATTGCATCTTGCATTGTGGGTAAATCGGAGTCGCTACCCATGATAATTCCGACAGTCATAGACGATTTTGGATTTTAGATTTTGGATTGGGAATTGGGCATTAGGCATTGGGCATTGAGGATGCTTAAATGTTTTTCAAACTTCTTGTATAACTCCTATTCCCTGCTGCCTCTAAATAATAATAATTAGGTAATACTAATCATCATCTCACTTTTAGACCGTTTCACCTAAACATCAACCAAAAATGACTGTGCTGAGTTTACCAGTCACCTCCTCCTCCATCTCCACCACTGCTACCACCACCGAAATCACATCCACCACTGCTACCACCATCGTAACCACCTCCATCACTGCTACTACTGCCACTATCGTAAGTGCCATAGTGGTTAATTGATGTGGAACTGCTCGATGTTGTTCTTACCTTTTTGGGAATAATTTTTTCCTTCACTTCTTTACGCTCGCAACATTGACAATGGGTATAAACAACTCTTGTACCCGATTTCTCATAAGTGGCAGATTCTAATATCTCGCTAGTACAAGTTGCGGTAGATTCATCACATACAGAACAATCTTCAAAAAATAATTTTTTTTTCTCTGATGGTGAACCAAGCTGTTGAGTCAAATCCCAGATTTGGTCATCATATTGATTTTTTAAACGAGCTAAAAGATGAATCGTATCTGGTGATAAAGAGTATGGTTTACAGCTTCGACAATGCCATCCTTGATATTCGGTACTACCAATCTCTTGAGCTATTTTTTGGGGTGTATTTAATAATGATTGTAGCGAAGAGTTGCTAATTTGGTTTAAATGATTATTACACTGAGTGCAGCGATATTTTGAAAAAGATTTACCGTAGAGTAAACCCAAAATCTTGCTTAGGGGAATGCCAAGTAACAGAGGTGTAACTATAAAAAAGACAGCGATACCCTGCATTTCTAAGCTTGGCTCAAACATGAAATTTATCAGCAGCATTAGTGGAGCAGTTACTATAGCAAACACTTGGAAAAAAACCAGTCCTGATACTATCGCTGCGAAAAGTAGAAAGCACGAGCCGAAATAATTCTCACCAGCCTTATATGGTCCCAATGTTCCACACCAGTATAAACTCCCCCATAGCATTAATGTAGATATACAACTGATAGATATCACAAAAGGAAAGAAGAGGAATCCATTTAAAGCTGCTGTTAAAAATAATCCGATGAAAGTGATACAAAACCAGATAATTATCCCCATCAAATCAACTTCGTCTATTCCTTTTTTGTCGTTTTTCGAGATTCTGGTATATCCAGTTGGTGCTAGTCGATTTACTAAGCGAGCAGTAAGAAAGCTATAAAACTTAGCAAACCAAATTCGAGGCGATTTCCGACCAATTTTACTCTTAACATCTGTAAGTCGTTTTAAATTGCGATAACTATCAATACAAACAAGTAGAGGTAAAATAATCCATAGCATTACCTTTACGAAAGCAAACAACGCTGAATTAAACCATAAAAATTCAAGTGAGTTTTCTAGTGAATTTCCTTGCAAAATAGTCACAATCGCTTTTGTACCCACCAGAACACCACCATCAAAGTCTTCCGCTTTGAACTTAGGCAATATTTGCCTGTCAATAATATTTTGTACCTGATTATTAGACAAAATATCGGGAAAACCCAAACCTACCTCTATTTCAACCCTGCGGTCGCTCTTTGAAATTAGCACCAAAACACCATTATCTTTTTCTGCTTTACCAATACCCCAAGTGTTAAATAATTTTGTGGTAAAAGCTTTAGGAGTGGGAAAAGGAACAGTATCGGGAACCGTGACAACGGCTATTTCAGAACCATTTTCAGTTTCCAGTTGAGAAATCATCTGATTTAACTGGTTCTCTGTATCTGGTTTGAGCATATCAGCCATATCTGTCACCCAACCTCCGTAGCTGGTACGCGGATTAATTACTTCTGCGATTGGAATAGCCTTAGTTGGAAAATGTCCGATTAAAAATATAAATAAAAACAGTATTATCAAAAAAAATTGTTTGAAAGTAGAAATATTTTTTAATAAAAACTTCTTCAGCATAGCGAAAGTAGATGTAATAACTTACACCATCATAAGCATCTGATATTTATTTAGATTACAGTGATAGTACTATAATTATGCTATGCAAAATTACTTAGTTGATTGTATTAATAATCAGATATATTTCAGTAAAATTGAATTGATTTGTACGAAAAGAAAAACCTGTAAAAATAAAAATCCGCTTTAAAAATACTTAGGAGATTAGCAAGTTAACTTTCTATTCTTGATTATTAATCCGAGTTTCTATCAAAATTAAATCAAATCAAATTTAGCTAAAATCTTGTATATCTAATGACTCAAACAGCAGTGAGTAATTTTACTACTCCTTTAAACATTATTAACGCTCTTGTTCCTGGTTACAAAGATAAACAAATGCTATTTATCAATCACCAGGGAATTATTGAACAAATTGTGCCAATGGGCAATATTATCAAACGAGTGCCTTTATCAGATTTAAAAATATTGGATGCAGAAGGCTCTCGCATTTCTCTAGGTGGTGTCGATTTACAAATTAATGGTGGTTTGGGAACTGCTTTCCCTGATTTAAATACAGAAAATGCTGAGAGTTTACAAAAAATTAGCGATTATCTTTGGGATGCTGGTGTTGATACATTTTTACCAACTTTGGTGACAACTTCTGTAGAAAATATCCAGCGTTCCTTGAAGATAATAGCCGATTTTATGCAGAATCAAACTTCAGGTGCAAAGGTTTTGGGAGTGCATTTAGAAGGTCCTTTTTTGAATTCTGAAAAACGCGGGGCACACCCAGAAGAATATTTGTTATCTTTATCTCTTAATGAAGTAAAACGGGTATTGGGAGATTTTACCAAGGTTGTTAAAGTTATCACTTTAGCGCCGGAATTGGACTCGCATAACGAAGTAATACCTTATTTACATCAACAAGGTATTATCGTTAGTTTAGGGCATTCTCAAGCCACCGCAGAACAGGCACAAAATGCATTTAATTTGGGTGCTACTATGGTGACTCATGCTTTTAATGCAATGCCTTCTTTACACCACCGCGAGCCTGGTTTATTAGCTGCTGCTGTTACTAATAAAAAGGTAATGTGTGGTTTTATCGCTGATGGAAAGCATGTTTCGCCGATGATGATAGATTTACTGTTGCGAGCAAGTGACTATACTCAAGGACTTTTTTTGGTAAGTGATGCTTTAGCTCCTTTAGGATTACCCGATGGAACTTATCCCTGGGATAGTCGAGAGATTACTGTAACTGAAGGTACTGCACGATTAGCTGATGGAACTTTGTCGGGAACGACTTTACCATTGCTTACAGGAGTGCAAAATCTAGTTGAATGGGGAATATGCGACTTAGAAACAGCTATTGAGCTAGCAACAACCGCACCGCGAAAAGCAATTGGTTTATCGGGTATTGAAGGTACTCATGCTAGTAATTTACTGCGCTGGAATTATGATGAATCAAGTAAAAAATTGACCGCTCAGCGCTTGTTATCCTAAACAGGATTTTCAAAAAAGTGAATATTTTTCTCAGGAAACCACAAATGTACAACACTGATTTTGTGGTTTCCTGCTTTTTAATTAAGTTTTGTCGTCCTCAATTGATGTATTCTACCGGTAATAACCACTTTTCTCGATTTAGTACTGTTAATTATTAATTTTTATGAACGTAACAGACGACAAAACAATTGTTAAGGATTATTTCAATTCCACCGGCTTTGACCGTTGGAGACGCATCTATGGCAATGGTGAGGTAAACACAGTACAGCTTGATATTCGTAAAGGACATCAAAAGACCGTTGATACGGTACTTAGCTGGTTAAAAGCTGATGAGAATTTAGCAGAAATATCAATATGCGATGCTGGATGCGGTGTAGGTAGTCTCAGCATACCTTTAGCCCAAGCAGGAGCTAAAGTCTACGCTAGCGATATTTCGGAAAAAATGGTCGAAGAAGGTAGAGAACGAGCCGAAGCTATTTTAGGAAATCGTGATAATCCAACTTTCGCAGTACAAGACTTGGAAGGCTTGAGTGGTAAGTATCACACGGTTGTATGCTTAGACGTTCTCATTCATTATCCTCAAGAAAAAGCTGCCGAGATGATATCTCATTTATGTAGCACCTCAGAATCTCGAATAATAGTTAGTTTTGCGCCTAAAACCTTTGCTTTGGTGCTATTAAAGAAAATCGGAAGTTTCTTTCCGGGTCCAAGTAAAACCACCCGTGCTTATCAGCATCGTGAAGCCGATATCGTTGATTTCTTGCAAAAAAACGGCTTTACCATAGAACGTCAAGCAATGACACGCACCCGTTTTTATTTTTCACGGATACTGGAAGCTACACGTAAGTGAGGTTAAGATCGCGGCAAGATATCACATCTTGTCGTGTTTCTATGAAGTTTCTCACAAAAGTTTCCGCTGGTTTGCTACTCTCATTTAGTTCCATTTTTCTCATGCATGTAACTGTGGAGGCATTATCGACTAAAAATAATCAAGCAACTCAAGAAGAAAAACAACAAAGAGCCTTTGCTGGTTTAGCTTTAGGTTTATCTGGTGTAGGCTTAGGTTCGTTACTAATAATGAGCTTAAAAAAGCAAAATCAAAAACAGCTAACAAGTCATCTTCAGTCTACTTTTTATCGCCTTGTTGAAGAACAAAAAGGACAAATTTCTTTACTACGCTTTGCTAAAGAAGCAGAAGTTACAGGAGAAGAAGCAAAATTATTCTTAGATATAAAAGCTCAAGAATTTAACGCAACTTTTGACCACAGTCAAAATGGTGGCGTTTATTATCACTTTCATTTTTAACCCAGGGTATTTATTTTAGTACTGATTTTTTCTAACTAATATTGTAGAAACGTGTGCAACAGCGCGTTTCTACATAAAATAATTAAATTTATAAAATTGGTAATTGGTAATTGAAAAAATAACAGATTTGAATCATTTTTTTATTAATTATCAGGACTTACGCAACGAAGACTTGTCATTGCGACCGGAACGGAGTGTAGGGAAGCAATCTCAGAAACTTTGGGATTACGTCGCTTTCACGCGGAGCGTGTGGCTCATCGCTCGTAATGACGGAATTACGTTGATTTTGCGTAAGTCCTAATTATGTAAATACAAAGAATTCAAGCCTGATTTTTAATTAATAATTTCATGCTATTCACCTCCACTAATATACTGAGTAAAGCTTAAATATAAATAAATACCTACGTAAAATTACTAAATAATACAGACAGGACAGTTACAAACTGGCGGTTAATACACTTCTAACCCTTGCCAATAGTGATAATTTGATGATTAATCAGTGGAATCTTTAATGAAAGTGAGGTTAGAATCAATCTTAAAGTTAAAACTTTAAAAAGATTATGAAAACTGCTGAGAAGCTAGCTGCTGGTTGGTTAATTATATTAGGTTTTATGCTGACAACAATATCAGCCCAGGCAATCAGAGACAAACATCTAATGTATAACGATATACCGCCTGGAACATATGAAGAACAGGATTTCGTAAATCATCAAGCAGTAGCTCTTCTAAATACCACAGCCCTTAATGGCATTACATATGGATTACCCAGCCTAGCATTAGGTGGATGGTTAGCCTTGGGAATGCGTCGTCGAGGAAAAAAAGAAGAAAACGCGATCGCAAAACAGATTGACTTGCATTTGCAATCGATGTTTTATCGCATGATAGCCGAAAACAAAGGAAGGATAACAGTTTTAGGCTTCGCCATGCAATCGCAATTACCAGCAGCTACTGCAAGAGAATTTTTAGATAATCAAGCCAAGCAATTCAATGCTAACTTCAAAGTAAGTGAAGACGGTGCAGTGTCCTATCACTTTGATATTTAGAAATCAGGGGATTGGTAAAAAGTTAGGAGTGAGGAGTTAGGAGTTATGAGTAATTTAGGGTTAGAAGTCAAAGGTTAGAGGTTAAAAGTCAAAATTATTTTTTATTTTTCTCCCTATCATCTACCCATCACCTATTATTTTCTCTCCACAATCAGCAACATGGTTAAAATATTCATCAGCCTAGCAGCAATATTCGGTGGTTCATCTGTAGCTGCTGGAGCTTTCGCTTCTCACGCTTTAAAAGGAAAACTCACCGAACGAGCCTTAGAAATTTTTGAAGTTGGCGCTCGCTATCAGATGTATCATGCTCTAGCGCTGTTATTAGTTGCAATCTTACTCAGTCAAAGTCAAACTTCCTCAACAAGCTTAATAGCAAGTGGCTGGTTATTCATCATCGGTATATTTATCTTTTCAGGAAGCTTATACGCTCTAAGCTTGAGCGACATTAAAATTCTAGGAGCAATAACACCATTGGGTGGTGCAGCATTTATCGCTGGTTGGAGTGCAATCTTAATCGCTGCATTCAGTTATCAGTGAACAGTCATCAGTTATCAATTATCAATTTCTTAATTCCGAACTCCTAACTCATAACTCCTAACTCATAACTCCTAACTCATAACTCCTAACTCCCTCTAAAATTTTGTTATCTTAAATCGGTATTGAAAGATAATCACTGCTCACTGATAACTGATAACTGATAACTGATTTTATGTGTCGATTACTTGCTTATCTTGGTTCGCCTGAATATTTAGAAAAATTACTGTACAATCACGAACATTCACTGATAAAGCAAAGCTATCAGCCTCAAGAAATGATGTCAGGAACTGTCAATGCTGATGGTTTTGGTGTGGGTTGGTATCATGCTCAAAAAGATACCGAACCTTTTACCTATAAAAATACCTTACCAATTTGGAATGACGTTAATTTGCCTAGCCTTAGCCGCTATATAGAATCTTCATGCGTAGTTTCTTATGTTCGTAGTGCTACTGCGGGTCAAGCACTTGACTTTAGTAATTGTCAGCCATTTCAAAGAGAGCATTTGTTGTTTATCCATAATGGTAAAATTGACAAGTTTCGCCAGACGCTATACAGACCTATACGCAGTCAGTTAAGCGATGAAATTTATCAGTGGGTGAATGGAACCACCGATTCAGAGCATATTTTTGCTCTTCTACTTAATGAGTTAGAAAGCAACCCTGGTAAAAGCTTAGAGCAAGCTATGCACGTGACTTTGCTGAAGCTCAAGGATTTAGTAGAACAGCATGAAACTAGCACTTTAGCTAATCTAGTTGTAAGTGACGGAAATCGTCTTGTAGCTTCTCGTTTTAGTACAAAAACTCCATCTGCGACTCTTTATTGGCTGCAAAACGATTTAACTTTTCCTAACTCCGTAATCATTGCTTCCGAACCGCTGTTTAAAGGTAATTGGAATTCGTTCCCAGAAAATAGCATTCTCAGTGTGGGAGAAGATTATGAGATTAGAATTGAGCAAATCTAGTTTACAAGAATCTGGTTTAAAGGAATCTAATAATAAAAAGAGCATTATTGATGCTTTTATACAATGTCGTGCTAAAACTCTTCTTTTATTTAAAAATCTGGATGAAGCAACTTTTTGTTGTCTAGCTCATCCCGATTTTAGTCCTGTTGGTTGGCATTTAGGTCATATTGCCTATACTGAATCTTTATGGATATTAGAACGTACTGCTGCTTTACCTTGTTTATTTCCCCAATATCGTAAACTGTTTGCAGCAGACGGTTTACCTAAAAATCAGCGAGTTAAGTTACCTTCTTTGCAAGAAACTTGTTATTACCTCGATACAGTTCGTGAAAAAGTTCTGTATCACATGGAGAAAACTGATTTAAAACAGCAAGAGCGTTTATGGCGATTTATATTACAACACGAAAGTCAGCACAGCGAAATTATTAGTTTTGTATTGGAGTTGATAAAGAACCAAAAATCGGATAGAGAGAAGGAAAATTCTTGGCATCTTTCTTATTCTTCTTCTCCTTTGCTGAGCAATCCTCTCAACGAGATGATTCAAATTCCAGCAGGTGAATTTGAAATGGGTAATAACTCTTTGGATGCGCTTGATAATGAACGTTTTGCTCATACAGTTTACTTAGATACATACTCGATTGACCGCTATCCAGTCACCTGCAAGCAATATCGAATCTTTATGGAAGCAGGGGGCTACAAAAACCCCGAATGGTGGTCAAAAGCTGGTTGGGAATACTTGCAAAAAGAACAAATTACACAGCCACTTTATTGGGAAGATAATCCAGCTTGGTACAATAACCCGGTTTGGGGTGTAAGCTGGTACGAAGCAGAAGCTTACGCGAAGTTTGTAGGTAAGCGCTTACCTACAGAAGCAGAATGGGAAAAAGCTGCGAGTTGGGATGATAAATCAAAATGTCGGCGTATTTATGCTTGGGGAGATACACAACCCACACCAGAAAATTGCAACTACGATAATATTCACAGTCAAACAACACCAGTAAATGCTTATCCGTCGGGAAAAAGTCCTTATGGATTATACGATACTCTGGGAAATGTGTGGGAATGGACTGCAAGCTGGTTTGAGGGTTATGAGGACTTTCAATATTACCCTTACAAAGGTTACTCCCAAGTTTATTTTGATAATCAACACCGGGTATTAAAAGGTGGGAGTTGGGCTACTCGTCCCTGGGTATTACGCAGTAGCTTGCGTAACTGGTATCATCCTAATTTACGTCAAATGTTCGCTGGATTCCGCTGTGCTGCTTGAGAATGAGTAATGAGTAGTGAGTAATGAGTAGTGAATAGTGAGTAGTTAGGTCTGAGAAGCTAATAATAGAAACAGATTAGTACTCTAATTGCGACTAGAAAATCCTATTTATTACCTAAAAACTGTTCGCTGGTAACAATTTCCTGATAATCTAGGTTGGGTTTGAGGTTTGCTAAAAAAAATACCACTCAACCCAAGTAATGGAAAACTCAATGATATTTTCTGAAACTCTTAGCGACGGTGTTTGTTACTCTAAAAGTGTTGAAAGTAGGTTAAAAGTACAGCATTTGCCTCAATACAAGCCGAAGACTGCTGATTCTGCTGGAAGCGATGTAATTAAAAGTTTGACTCAGACCCCTAAATATCTTTCTCCCCATTATCTGTATGACGACCGTGGTTCTGATTTATTTGAACAGATTTGTGAACTACCAGAATATTATGTCACCAGAACTGAAGCTGCGATTTTACAAAATTGTGCTGAAGAAATTGCTCAAGTAACTGGTGCTTGCGAATTCGTCGAACTTGGTAGCGGTAGTTCTACTAAAACTCGCGTTTTATTAGATGCTTATCAAAAGCTCGGTCTTCCTTTGCATTATTTACCAATTGATGTAAGTGCGGGTATTTTGGAAGCAAGTGCTAGACAACTTTTGGTAGATTATCCCTCGTTAAAAGTTCATGCATTAGCGGGTACTTACGAACAAGCATTAGGAGAATTGGAAAGAAGCGAATTACCTACCCGGATGATTGGCTTTATCGGTAGCAGTTTGGGTAATTTGACTCCTCAGCAGTGTGATGATTTTCTTTCTCATATCACTGCTGGTTTGCAGTTAGGAGAATATTTCTTATTAGGGGTAGATTTACAAAAGCCCAAAGATATTCTAGAAGCTGCTTACAATGATTCAGCCGGAGTAACTGCCGATTTTAATCTTAACGTTTTAGACCATTTAAATAGCCGTTTTGACGGTAACTTTGACCGCACAAAGTTTGAACACTGGACATTTTACAACGAAACAAAACACCAAATAGAAACATATTTACGTTCTCTAGAACCTCAAACAGCAGAATTAAGCGCTCTTAATCTCAAACTGAATTTTGAAAAAGGGGAAACTATCCATACCGAAATTTCTCGCAAATTCGATATTGACGGTATTCAACAGTTACTTAAAAGTAAAGGTTTAGTTACACAAAAAGTGTGGACTGATGAGAATCAGTGGTTTGCTTTGATTCTTTCTAAGCTTTCTTAATCATAGGATGTGTTACGGCGCATATTAATTTGAAAATAAATTAGTGTGTATTTCCTGCCGTAACGCACCATGAATCAATGCACTCAGCGTCAGCTAAATAACGCACTACTCTTCATCCAATGACCAATTACCAATTACCAATTACCAATTACCAATTACAATTACAATTACAATTGCCACTGAAAGAAATCAACCACATTACCCAATATTCGATGCTTAATCAAAGAACGCTTTTTCCACTGCTTATAAGTAATCCGCTTGCTTTGAGAAAAACCTTTTTCAAAAGTATCTTTAATTCCTTGAACCAATTCTGGCTGAGCGCTACAAATATCTAATTCTTCATTATGAACAAGACTGCGAGGGTCAAAATTAGCGCTACCGGTTGTTCCCCAAATGTCATCAATTAATAGCAGTTTTGCATGAGTCATACTCGGTTGGAATTCATAGATTTCTACACCACCTTTAAGTAACTTTCCGTAATGTTCATAAGAAGCATAATAAACTGGTTTTTTATCGCTACGTTTACTGGTAGTAAGGATGCGAACGTCTACCCCTTTTTGTTTTGCTTCTACTAATAAATTTATTGAATGGTCATCTGGTAGAAAATAAGGACTAGCAAGCCAAATTCGTTTTCTGGCACAAATAAAACTGTTGTACTTAAAATTCTGAATTGCTGAAAAACGAATTCTGGGATTTGCTCCCGGTACGACTAACATTAAATGCTGTTTATCTTTATCTTTAGCAGATTGAAATTTTTCTTTAGCGAAATTAGCCGTACAGTCTTCAAAAGTCCAGTGTTGCGAAAATACTCCTTCCAGAATTCTAATAATGTCTCCTTCAAGACGCATTTCAACGTCTAACCACGGTTGCGTATCATCATCTTTTTGAGTACCATCCCAAAGGTCAGAAATACCCGCACCACCAACTAAACCAAACTTGCTATCAATTAATAATAATTTGCGGTGAGTACGACCTGCATAATCTAAAGGAGCTTTCCAATTAAAAGAATTGAAAAAAGATATTTTTACTCCCGTCTGTCTCAAACGCTGCCAATACTGCTTTGATATATCCTTCGTACCATAATGGTCTACAATTATCCGTACTTCTACACCTTCAGAAGCTCGTTCCGCTAATGCTAGAGCAAAGTCATCTGCTCTCTTGCCGGGAGTCATAAAGAAAGTTTCAAAGTTAATTGTATGTTGTGCTTGACCAATTGCATCTAAACGAGCTTGTTGAATTTCGGCTGCTTGATTCCAGAAGTTTGTAATTACACCGCTGCTAATAAAAGAATTAGTTGTGCTAGCTAAAGCAAAAGGAAACTCTGGGTCATCCGGTTTCAACGCATTTTTAACTTTATATTTAATCCGGTCGCGAAAGGCTCCACGAAAGTAAAAACCAATAGTAATAACTAAAAAAAGTATTACTAATACTATAAATAGCCGCAACAGAATTGATGCAATCATTTATCTATTTAAATCTAAAAATAATAATATCAAATATCCAATCAAGTATTTGGAATTTACTTATTCTAAAAATAAGTAGTTAAACATAATTAATTACACAATGTCATTGCGAGTGCAACGCAGTGAAACGAAGCAATCGCAAGGTTTAGGGTTGATTTTATGAGCTTTTGATAAGAGTAAATAATTTTGTTCACTTACTTAGAGACGCAAATGCCATTGTCATTATTAAATGCTAAAGAATACAACAATCACATCTAACTACGGATGGAAAAAATTGAATCAAATAGCGTAGTTTTTATATTTGTTTATCATCACGATTCATCTAAATTACACGTTTTCAATTAATACATTTAGAAACGATTAAGAGATGACATAGAAATTGTTATAAAACTTATACTTACACCATTGCCTTTAAGCCCATATTCCCGCCTTAAAATCAATTTTAAGGCTCAGATACAAAGTACGTTAAAACGCACTAAAAGTCTTGTTTAGTCGTCTTTAGAAGACTTTGCTTGTAAGCGGGGGGAATTTATTCCAAGGTGGTTTTGATAATGGTGCGAGATGTGATATTCAAAACACTTTAAACCATAATATTTTAAAGCTGACGTAAAGAAAATCTCTACGTCAACTCTTGTCGTAAAATATAGCAGTTTTCTGTTGAATAGAATACACCCCTCTCCAAAATAGCGGCTACGGTGTACACAGAACCTATCTAAGTTTGGATATACCTAGCCCCCTAAATCCCCCAAATAAGCGGGGACTTTGAAAACTCTTTTTCCCCCAATATTGGGGGTCAGGGGGCTTTTAGGTGAGGATGTGGCTAAATTCGAGTACTTGTGTGTACACCGTAGCCCTTAATAAGGAGAGGGGATGGGGGTAAGGTAAATCAGCGGTGTATTGCACCCAAATAAAAAGCGCTATATAAGTCTATAATTATCTAAGTAGTTAAACAAAATTAATTACACATTGTCATTGCGAGTGGAACGGAGTGAAACGAAGCATTCACCGAAGGTGTGGATCATCGCAAAGGCTGCGATTACTTCGCTTCGCTCGTAATGACGGTAAATATTTTTGTTGACTTACTTAAATAATCACCCAATTGGTTGTTGACCTGGATTTACTGCATGAATAAATTCACTACCAGATTCGGGAAAACCTCGTTTATAACAAGCTTCTTCAGGTTTACCCCATCCCAACTGTAAAATTATTTCTAAAAAGTTAGATTTTTCCCATTTCCATAAACTAGACCATTGAGTTCTTTGGTCTATTCTTTTAATATCTTCTATACCAATTTTTTGATATTGTTTACCGTTACTAACGCTTAAATAAAAATCCATTCCTACAGTAACTCGATACCAAAATTCCAAAATCGAAGTTTTGGCTGAATTTAATATCTCCAAGTCATTTTGTAGCGCAACTAATTGTCCATCAACTTCAGGAAAACGTAAAATCTCACCTTTCACATTTACTTCTCGCCATACTATACCGGAAATTTGATGTTCCCTTTGATATTCATGAATAGCGGCTTTAAAATCTTGATAGGCAGTAAATTTTTGCAAACCTTCAGTTTTGATAAACTGGTCAATTACAGGATTACCAGATACTTTAACCTCTAACTTCAACCGTTTTCCAGTCAGACAAGCTTGGCGCTCAGCTGTTAAAATCTGGATTAGTTCCTCGGTAGTGTAAACTTCTGACATCAGAATACACTCTAATAATAATTACATTTATCATTAGCAGTAATTTATTTTATAAATACTTTACCGCTACCCTTTCGATATTATCCCTTCATTTTCGATATTGCAGTATTTGATATCACTAAAAACTAAGTGCCGAACAATTTTTTCGGCACTTTAAGTTATTCAGATAACTCACTGCTGAATTCATTAAAGGAACGACGCTTCAATTCAGCCGATTCAGAGCGCGGTAATAAATCAAACACTTCCCGGAATTTGTCATCAATTTCCTCGAAAGGTACTTGCCCTTTTTTGTTTAAAACCACATCTCCCTCTTGATTAAATATTACTACTTGAGGAACACCACCGGAATAGTAATGGCTTGGTTCTGTAGGAGAATCTTTGGGTTTAAGTGGAATAGTATCTACATCTACAGGAATGATTTCTGCTTCGCTACCGTAAAATGACTGGATACGGGAAATAACTATAGCGTACTGCTTGCAATCGCTACTATCATCTACATAAAATGCTAGTATTGCTGGTTTATGATTTTGTAGCGCTTGAGCTAAAGTTGCACTCGGAGGAATCAGCGAGCCATTACCAGCATAAACAACAAAGATGTTCCCTTCGTATGTATCATCATTGATAGACGCTAATGCTGATGGCATACTTATAAAGAATATGCAGCCAACTAGCATTAATAAAGACAAACAACGCTGCCAACGACAAGAAAAAATATGTAGAATATGTGACTTTAATTTATTCATCAATTTATTCATCCAGAGCAACCTTTTGAATTAGATTTTGTTTGAAGTTTGTGCTGAATTCAACTTCTATACATGGATATATAAATATTCTGAACGCATAACGACCGAAAGGTCAAAGGAAAAAGTTAGGAGTTAGGAATTAAGAGTCAGGAGTTAAGAATTTTGAAAACGAGGTTAGGAATTATCAAAAATTTTCTACCCCCTCTACCCCTTCTTCCCCCTCTTCTCCCTCTCCCCTATCCCACGAAATTGTTAACGTTAAGTCTAGATTTTTCTCCGGGGATTCGCTAAACTCACGCTTATTAAATTTAAAACTTATATCTTGTTAGGGTACGTTTGTGGGAATTCAACTTATAGATAAAATTCGGCTTGCTTTGGCTGTATCTACTGCAAAAAGCGTAACTTTTGGAGTTCGTGCTTTGCGTCTGGGTGCTGCTTCGGTTTTACCCGGTTCGATAGCACGACGTATTGAACCCAAGCTTTTACAGTCTTTGAGCCAGCAGGTAAAAAAAGGCATTATTTTAATTGCTGGTACTAATGGTAAAACTACCACATCTTTGCTATTACGCACGATGTTGGAAGAACAAGGTTTTCGCGTTGCTCTCAATTCCACTGGTGCTAATCTGGAAAATGGATTGGTAACGGCTTTGATGGAAAGCACCAATTTGGTTGGTAATTTAGATGTAGATTATGCCATTTTGGAAGTTGATGAAAATATTGTTGCTAAAGTATTGCAGCCAATTCAACCGAAAATTATCCTCACTTTAAATTTATTTCGCGACCAATTAGATAGATACGGTGAGGTAGATTCCATCAGCAAACGCTGGACAAAAGCAATTTCTACTCTCGCACCAAATACAACTGTAATTCCCAATGCTGATGACCCGACTTTATCTTATTTAGGTCAGCAGCTATCGCAAAAAGTTGTGTTTTTTGGTTTAACCGAACCCGAAAAGTATTTAGAAGCAATTCCCCATGCAGTTGATTCGATTTACTGTCCCAATTGCGGACATTCCTTGGATTACCAAGGGGTTTATTTATCGCACTTGGGAGATTACACTTGTCCTCAGTGCGGTTTTGCTAAAAGCGAGCCTGAATTAAAAAGTCGCGAATGGGAGCAGGTTTTAGTCGGACTTTACAATAAATACAATACCTTAGCTGCTGCAACGGCTGCTAAAGAATTAGGAATTGATGAAAGTAGCATCCGTAAAGCAATTCCAAAATTTCAGCCAGCTTTTGGACGTGCGGAAGAATTAACTATAGATGGTAAAAAAGTACGCATTTTACTATCGAAAAACCCAGTAGGTACTAACGAAACCATTCGTGTAGTCACCGAAAGCAACAATAAAACAACTTTATTGGTGTTGAACGACCGAGTACAAGATGGAGAAGATGTATCTTGGATTTGGGATGTTGATACAGAAAAATTAGTGCAGCGTGGAGGTACTTTAGTTGTTAGTGGGGATAGAGTTTATGATATGGCTTTACGTCTGCGCTACAGCGAAAAGTCCCCCGAAAGTAATTTCAACTTGATTGTCGAAGAAGATTTGCGACAAGCAATTACAACCGCTTTAGAAAATACCCCAGAAAACGAAACTTTGCATATCTTACCTACCTACACCGCAATGTTAGACGTGCGAGAAGCTTTGACAGGTAAGAAAATTCGATAGTTTTAGTTAGGAGTTAGGAGTTAGGAGTAGCAATAAATTATCAATTACAGCACTTTTCAGATAAGTGAGGTACAGCTTCATATTATAAAACTCTTGTGGGATGGGCATCCCTGCCCGTCCGGATGTATCTTATAAAGATGAAATATGCTGTATATTCTTATTTTCTGCGGAATAACACTTTATTTCCTACTCATTACTCATTACTCATTACTCATTACTCCCTACTCCCTATTAAAACAAGCAAACTAAATATTCAACCTTTAACCTTTGACCTTTAACCCAAATTATGACTAACCAAAAATTTGAATTAACTATAGGCTGGCTTTACCCAACTTTAATGAGTACTTATGGAGATAGGGGTAATGTAATCGTCATTGAACGTCGCGCTCAATGGCGGGGATATGATGTAAAAGTAGTACCTTTAGACCAAAGTTCTACAGCAGAAGATATTAAATCTGTAGATGTTATCGTTGGTGGTGGGGCACAGGATAGACAGCAGGAAATCGTAATGCGCGATTTGCACGGAAAGAAGGCTGATGCGATGCGCGAAAAGCTTGACAATGGTACTCCTGGAGTATTTACCTGCGGTTCTCCACAACTATTAGGACATTATTACGAACCTGGTTTAGGACAAAGAATTGAAGGTTTAGGAATTTTAGATTTAGTTTCGGTTCATCCCGGTGAAAATACTCGTCGCTGTATTGGTAATTTAGTTATAGAAGTCACTGCTTCTAAATTAGCCAAAGATTTAAAAGAAATGTTGGGTGGAGCAAAACCTTATTTAGTTGGTTTTGAAAATCATGGCGGACGTACTAAATTAGGAAAAACCGAAGCTTTAGGTAAAGTAGTTTACGGTTTGGGAAATAATGGTGAAGACGGAACTGAAGGAGCTTTTCATCAAAATGCAATTGCTACTTATTCCCACGGACCATTATTGCCGAAAAACCCAGTTGTCGCGGATTGGTTGATTCAAACTGCGTTAAGAAATAAATATCAAGAATCAGTTTCTTTAAAACCCTTGAATGATACTTTAGCAATGCAAGGACGAGAAGCGATGTTGAAGCGGTTGAATGTAGATGTTGCTGAGAGTGAAGTTGCCAAAGTCTAAAGTCATATCAATTTCCGATAATTACTTATAATATGAGGCTCGTAGTTGCGCGGTCTTCGCCAAAAATCTTGAGCGAAAATAGCGCAACTACGAAGGTATTTTTATTCATAAATGATTAGAAACCGGGTTTATTGAGGTTCGTGAGAATGATGCAATATATCAGCATTTCAAAATTTATTACTCCTCAAAATAAGTAGTTAAACATAATTCATTACACATTGTCATTGCGAGTGGAACGGAGTGAAACGAAGCAATCACAGGGACTGCGACTACTTCGCTTCGCTCGTAGTGACGGTAAATATTTTTGTTGACTTACTTAGTTAAAAACTAGCCTTTAAAAAAACACAATTAATCCTATCGCTGCTAAAACAGAATAGTCCTCACTACACACAACATAAATGCTGCTCAAATTGTTATTACAGCGCTGGATTTTATTATGCGGAGTGCTATTTTTAAGCATACCCATAACTATTTTGGCGCTTAATTTCTATGTAAATACAGTTACCAAAAGTAGTCGCTACAATAATACACAACAAATTCCTCCGCAGCGAGTCGCGATTGTTTTAGGTGCGGGAATTTATGGTGAACACCCATCTCCAATGTTGGCAGATAGAATATCTGCTGCTGTAGAACTCTACAAGCTCGGAAAGGTACAAAAGCTATTAATGAGTGGCGATAATAGCAGAGAAGACTACGATGAAGTAACTGTAATGCAGCGTTATGCGGTTAAATTAGGTGTTCCACAACAAGATATTACTTTAGATTATGCTGGTTTTAAAACTTATCAAAGTTGTTATCGTGCAAAAGAAATTTTTGGATTAAAACAAGCAATTGTAGTTACCCAAAATTTCCATTTACCCCGTGCAGTTTATCTTTGTAATCAATTAGGTGTAGATGCTGTAGGATTAGGTACTCCCGACTGGGAAAGTTATCGACGAGAAACCATAATGGGTCTCACATTTAGAGAGTATATTTCGACTATAAAAGCATTATGGCAAGTTCATATTACTCGTCCCAAACCAACATTTCTCGGACCTTTTGAAGGAATTAAGTAATTGTATAAACAACTGTAAAAATATTAATTATAAACTTCAATTAGTTTCTAGAGTTTATCAAGATAAAAAGCCGTACTTATTCTACGGCTTCAGCCTCAATTTATTAAGTAGCCATACAATAAGGTGAAACAAAATATAAATCCCATAAATAACATCCACCTCGTCTGCCGCTGAATTCTACTTGCCAAATCCCCATATCAGTTCTAAAATCTATCAAAGCTTGACCGATTTTTTTCTGTTTGCGTAAATAATCACCTATAACGTATTTAGTTTGAGATTCTTCCAGAAACGGAGTCAGTCTTTCTGCTATTTCTCTAGTCAAGCATCCGGAATCTATTTGCACGCGACAGCGAAAAACAAAGGGTTTACTTTGCTTTTGAAATGTGTTATTTTTCCTGGGCATAGGTTTAACAATTAACAGTTAACAATTTCCACTCATTAAGTGTGGATTTTCGGCGAGTATTAATTACTCTTGCACCATAAGGTATTACTACTGGCTGGGGCGTGATTTATCAGATATCAGTTTCTCGTCAGTAAAAATAACTGTTAATTAGCTATTAATAGATGATTTTGGAAACGGTAATAACGAAGGCTAATACTGCTTCAATGACTATTCAGTCTATTATCTGCGTTATCGATTATAAATATCCAGTACAAGATAAAACATTTACCATATAATTTTTTGTTTTATAGTGAATTACTACATTTTAATGATGTAATACTGGTAGTTTAGTTTGCTTTTAGATGTAAGAATAAAATTTTTAAATCGCAATTATTAAAAGCCCGGTCTGTCATAGAAACCGGGCTTTCAATAAATATAAAATTTGACAAATAATGTCATAGTTGTTTAATTTAGGCTAATTCCCATCCCAATGGATTGAAATAAAGCAATTATTTAATACTATCAAATAATATATATTTGGATAAGAATCTAGCGATGAAAAGTAAATCCTGAGAAAATTAAATGACTTATTTCTTTAGCTTCTTTGTTCAAGTTTAAGTAAAGATTGCCAATCATTAATCGCTTTTTCCGTCCATAGCCAGTTTTGAGCTAAGCTATTTCTTTGAAAATTTTGTGAATCATCTTTCATCACCTTACTGACTAAATTTAATGCTTCTCTTAAATATTGTGCCTTTCTATCACTGGGGAGATTTCGTGACATTTGATATAAGCTCAAAGCAAGTCCAGCATAAGCTGCTAATGCTTCTTTCTCAACTTCTTGAGAGGCTGACAATAAACCGTTAGAGTTAGATACGGGCTGTGCGGAATTATTTCTGAAAGATAATTCCATCGCTTTGAACCAAGAATCATTAGCACGATTTAAATTACCTTCTGCATAATAAGCAAATCCTAAGGCATTTTTATACAAAAAAGAATCTGGGTCTTTATCAGTAGCAACTTCCCAATAACGACGAGCATCATCAATACTGTATTTAGTATTACCCGTTTGGATAAATTGCCATGCCAAACGTCCTTTGATAAAGTTTAAATATGGATTATCAATTTGACTTTTATCTACATTCTCTAATGCCGTTTCAGCATTGCTCAACACATTACGATTTAGTAATTCTTCTACAGCTTTAAGACCTTGATTTATCTCACCTTCTCTTAATTTGTTGCTAGCATATTCGGTTATAGCTTCTGCTTTTGCAGTCCTCAAATCAAATGAAGGTGTTATTTTCTCGACAACATCCTTAGTAATAGCAGGCTTTTGCTGAGTTCTCAGATAATCAATACCTCCAATAAAGACTATTGCACTTATTCCCAGCACACCGAGCAGCGTTAAACGCTGGTTTCTTTTTTCCTTTTTAGCTGCAGCTTTGGCTAATTCGGTTGTAGCCTTACTTCGTTCTTTCCAATCTGCAAAGCTTTCTTGAGTTGAGGTTTCGTTGTTTGCTACGCTTTGTTCGGAACCAAGTTGTAATGGGTATTGATTTTTGTCCCATATCAAAGTATCTTCAGATTGATAATTTAAGTCTGGAGATAACTGTTTTTGTTGGTAATCATCTTCGAGCTGCCCAACTAATTCAGCATTCATCGGAGATTCTGCTAACGACTTTTCATCATCTATCTGGCGGAATAAATCTGAAACAATGGCAGAATCTTCTGAATAGCTTGGGTCATCGTATTCGATTTCATCAACAAGGTCTCCCCACATATCTTCCCCCAGGAAGTCCGAATCGGAGTTGTCTTGAACTCCATAAGAACTTAAAGTGCTGTCCACTGGAACCATGTCGGAACTTGTCGTGGAATTGGAATTATAAAGTGTTGAGATTGCGCTACTGTTTAAATCGTATTCGTTAAATAATTCTTCGTTTTGAGGTAGGTAAACTTCTGGGTCTAGATAACCGTCAAATTCTGGCTGAAGATATAAAATTGGTAATGCCCAATACAGTTGATGCGAACTGTAAGCAGAAATCAACCCTTGACGCATCCTACTAACACACGAATCTACAGCATAGCCTTGAGATAGATTTCGGTAGAAGAGCTGCGTTAACGTCAATGCGACTTCATCAGGAATGCGTTCTGACATCGCTAAAACGCTTTTAATGCCTCGCTTAACCAAAGTTTCAGTAAGATTGCGCTGTGCTGTGTCCAGACCAGCATCTGAAGTAGCGGCATAGGTTCCCAAACAGGAATTGAACACAGCCATTTGAATATTATTATTGACTAGCAAGCCAGCCAAATCATCACCGTAGAGAGTCTCGGTTAAACCCGTTCTACCGCTAACTAGATAAATTTCGCCACCATTGGCACCAAAGTTACTATGACCGGAGTAGTGTAAAACGTGATAATTGCCCTGCTCCAAAGCTTGGGTCAATTCCTCTCTACCAGGTTGTTCGAGAACTGATAGTTCAATTTCTGGAAGATGATCCCCAGTTTTACGTTCGAGTTCCGCTTGTAATCTAATAGCTTCCTGTTTTAACAGGTTAAGACGCACCTGATCCGCAGGAGAAGCAATTACCATTAAGACTTTAATACCGCCTTCAGTTGACAACTGCGGTATATTTCTCGAAGGTAGACGAGATGTTCCACTCATTCCACTCTGATAGCGAGAAAAAGCAATGTAAGGACCAGTCGCTATAGGACGGTCTCCCTGGTGCATAACTTCCCAAGGAAGACGGGCTAACTTAGTGTCCTTCAAGCCTAAACGTAGACGCAGTACCTGTTGGTGGTTCTGGGCAATACCTTGTGCAGTAATCCAACTGTCCCTGAGAGTACCTTGAAATAGCGCATTATAAAGTTGCTGACCCAGTGCCACCAAGTTGACTGAGTTTCTTGCATTTGTCTCTTCAAGACAGGCACTCAACGCCATCTCATCACCCTGCAATACTGACTGCAATGGGTCGTTCATTAAACTCCCAGCAGCCGCTAACCAGTCAGCCACCGGCCACCTTACCAGTTCTTCTGCTAAGGGTACCCCAGGGGCGACTTGTTCCGTCCGCACCAAGTAGTCGTTCTGGCCTACTGGGGTTACGGAAATGTGAAATTCCTGGGTCACAACTTCTCCTGTTTACCTAACTTCATAAGGTTAGAAACGCTTTTGTTTCAAGTTTATGTTTCGCTCTTCCTGATACATTAGATGCATCTGTCTGCTTCCATGTTTCTGAAAATAAAATGGTTTTTTGAGTTATCTGCTTTTACAACTTTATCCGGATTGAACTAAATGTGCCTAGAACTAACTTAGTTATATATGCACTTTCTACTTTAATTCCTCAGTAAAACCAAAGTTTTGCTTAGTTTTTTATTTTGAAAAAACGTGACTAAGCATAGTAGCTATTAAAATTTATCCGAAAAAGATAAGATAAAATCGGGACTTTGTTATAGTTAAACATTAATAAATAGAACAGAAAATGTTCGTGCATATACAAAGTGCATTAATGTAAGTTGCTTGCTATACAACTTTTATCAGCATTTTAGTAATTTTATCCGGAAGATACTGGTTAAGTTTAGAACATTTAATTGGTAGATGCACCCTGATAACTCATTCCCCTAGTTGACTGCCTTCTACTAGGGGTTTTTCATAATTTTCATTAAAAGCTTTAATTTCTACATCTTCAATCAGAAATTAATATATTGATATTTATACAGTTTTACTATTAGCCATATCGCTGTATTGAGTACATGTAAGTCATAGATATACTCCGATAGCTAACTCCTCCAGTAAGTCTATAAGCATACTGGGGGTTTTATGCATTTAATTTTAACACTTGAATACATTTATACAAAATTATCCGGAAAGTGCCTGTTATATACGGTACATGTAATTGGTAGATGCACCCTGATAACTAACTCCCCCGGTAAGCCTATGAGTATTCTGGGGGTTTTTATATGTTTATTTTTGACACCAAAATTTGCACCTAAACATATTTATACAGTTTCATCCGGAAAGTGGCTGGTAGATACAGTACATGTAATTGGTAGATGCACCCTGATAACTGTCTCCCCCGGTAAGCCTATGAGCATGCTGGGGGATTTTGTATGCTTATTTTGATACACCCAAATATATTTATACAGTTTTATCCGGAAAGTGCCTGTTAGATAAAGTACATGTAATTGGTAGATGCACCCTGATAACTAACTCCCCTGGTAAGCCTATAAGCATGCTGGGGGATTTTTGTATAAATATTTTGTACGCCAAAATTTGCACCTAAACATATTTATACAGTTTCATCCGGAAAGTGCCTGTTCGATACAGTACATGTAATTGGTAGATGCACCCTGATAACTGTCTTCCCCGGTAAGCTTACAAGTATGCTGGGGAATTTTATTCAGAAATTCTAAAATAAAGCTAACTGACGAATCTAAATACAGAATTGAATCTTATCTAGGTAAAAAATGTCTTACATTTAAGCTGATAACTAACTCTAGATAAGAAATCAATGACTACTAAGGATTTTCTCTTAAGTGACAGAAGTTTAACCCTTTGTTTTTACTTAGCTAATATCAAAGTATAAGCTCTAAAAGCTACTAAATAGTAAAACATGCTTAAGTAGTGTATTTAATGTAACATAGTTTTTAAAATATTTACACTCAATTGAGAAGGTTTTAGATTTGCTTAATTAAATATTAAAGGGTAGATGTAGCTAATTTATCAAAAGCATTAAGCAAACTATAAATTTTACCCCTGAGATAAGATAGTATCCGCATTTATACTTGTTTCTATATTATGAAGGTAGAAAACAAATAGTATATGTAATATCTTTAAAGATTTCCCTGTATTTATGTGAAATGAGATAATCTGCTTCAATACAAGCCAAGCTCCTGACTACTTGTACATGGAATTGAAGGTAAATCGCCCCCTAGAGGTAATATAGAATTTTAACAGCTACTGTGACAATGCAAAAGGCAATTGACAGTGCAAGCCGCAAATATTACTTGATATCACCTGTCGATTTTAAAGCACAGAAAGTTCCTCGAATTGCAATTATTTTGTGTGGTATGATTTCGTGTTGTGTTTAATAAACCACAAAATAGTTTAAAACCCTTAAGATTATGCCTTTAGCTGTAATTAAATTTTCTAGCGAAGACTGCGGTATTTGTCACAAAATGTCTTTTTACGATAAAAAAGTAGCTGAAGAACTTGGATTACAATTTGTTGATGTCAAAATGCAGGATACTGCAACCTACCGTAAATATCGTAAAGTTTTATTAACTCAGTATCCCGATAAATCAGAAATGGGATGGCCTACTTACATTGTCTGCAAGTCTCCAGAGGAAGAACCAAAGATTTTAGGTGAAGTGAAAGGAGGGCATCCTAAAGGAGAGTTTAGAACTCGCTTGCAATCAGTTATTAATGAAAATAATAATTAGTTAGATATTGATTGGCTAGTAGACATCTCTGAAAAAGAAAAAGACCCTTCAACAAAACTCTTCCTACAGAAAAAGGCTTTGAAGCCTGGTTTTTGTTGCAGGGAAGGGGTTGGGTATGTAAAGAAGTATATGTTTTTTGGAGATGTCTAATGTTTGACAATTTGTTCAATAACATAATGCGTTAGCGAAATAATTCAGCTAACGCACTACAAATAATAAGTATTTTAAGATTGATAACTAATTCTTAATATCAAAAGATTTGACTTCTAATACCGGACCAATCATAGCAGCTGTCATTACATCTTCACGTATATCTCCAGTAACTTCTGCTTTCTGTCCTGACTGAAGTAGGCTTTTGTCTGCTCCTCTCATGATTTCATAAGTTTTACCATCTTCACCAATAAATGCCCAAGCACCCATACCAATATCGCGGCGTTCAACAGTACCTTTAATTTTTATACTCATATTTTTTATTAGTAGTTAGGAGTTATGAGTTAAGGGTTAGGAGTTGGGAGTTAAGATTTGACAAAAAGCTTTTACCGGTAGGGTGCTGCTCATCAAATAACAACTAACAACTAACAACTAACCCTTTTCAATTAAGCTGCTTGTTCGTCGTTCTTTACTGTAAAACGAGCCAACATGAAGCAAAGTATTGCGTTAGCAACTAGGAATCCACGAGCTAACATACCATCACCTAGCCCCCAGACCGCTGGATCTGTTACAGAACTTACGGCTAAGCAAGCTGCAATTCCCAAGCTTGAACCGATAGCAAACCACTTCCACTTAGAATGTCCCAAAAGCAGAGCCATCAAAATAACTGGAGCTAAAACGCTAGCAAATAAAGGATTAAAAGGATTTGTACCTTGTAGAGCATTACCTAGTTCGGGAATGGAACTTCCTAATAAGCGAAATGGCCATTGAGGAAGGTCAAAGATATAAAATCCCTTGAGGAAAAATAATCCAGAACTACCAGCAACTAAACCGCTAGCTAAGCTGAATGTCCAGGTGAAGGGAAAGTAAACACGCAAAAACCAGGCTAATAAGTAAGAACCTACTACCATTAAAATCTTGGGTAGGAGAGCTACCATACCTCCGTCAATCCAAAAACCAGGATTCAGATAACCACTATCGCGCAACCAGCGGAAGAAGTCTTGAAAACTGATTGTTCCTTGTTGTGCAAGAGATACAGCAGCTTCAGCATTAAGCTGTCCGGCTCCATAATAGTTCAAGCCGTCATCTTGGATAACTCTTGCTGATTTCGCAATAACTTTAACAATTTCGTCTGGTTCTTCGATTCCGCTAGCTTTAACTAGTGCAGCAACACCAGCAACATGAGGTGAAGCCATGCTTGTACCCTGTAAGCCAAGAAAAACTTCTTCTCCTTTACTGTCCATATCAACAGTTGCTTGCAAAACTTTGCCAGCGTCGCTACCACCAGGAGCAGAAATATCGACTCCAGCACCATAATTAGAATAAGGTGCTTTTGAGCCATCTGGAGCTAAAGCGGAAACTGCAAATACATTGGGATAACGTGCGGGATAAGAAGCCGAATTTTGGTTTTCGTTTCCAGCCGCAGCAATGATTACTACTCCTTTACTGTGAGCGTAATTGATTGCATCTTTCATTAGTTGGCTTTCACCACCACCA
The DNA here is from genome assembly GCA_038525335.1 of Cyanobacteria bacterium J06621_15. Taxonomy (GTDB): domain Bacteria; phylum Cyanobacteriota; class Cyanobacteriia; order Cyanobacteriales; family Nostocaceae; genus Rivularia. The sequence continues at coordinate 43,198 of JBCBHT010000017.1, forward strand.
CCTAAGCTCATATTGATTACATCTGCGCCATTGTCAGCTGCAAATTTAATCGCTTCGGCAATATCGGCAATAGTACCACCGCCGTAATCACTAAGTACCTTCAAAGGCATTAATTTAGCTTCGTAAGCAACTCCAGCAACTCCATAGCTGTTATTGGTTGCTTGAGCGACTGTACCAGCAACGTGAGTACCGTGTCCGTTGTCGTCTGAAGCGTTCTCTTTATCGTTTACAAAGTCGTAGCCTTTGACAAACTCAGTTTCCTCTAAATCGCGTACTTTTGTAACACCAGTATCAATTACCGCGACCGTTATACCTTTACCTTTAGTTTTATCCCAAGCACCTTCAACATTAATATTGTGCAAATGCCACTGCTGACTGTAATACGGGTCATTAGCTCCTTTGAGCTTTGGTTTTACCTCTTCCCCGATATCGTCGGATTGCTGGATATATTCAGCTTCCCGCGCTACTTCATCTTTTTGGGGATTACTCGATTCTGGAATCTTATATATATAGTTTGGTTCAATAAACTCCGTATCTTTAGCAAATTCTGACTTACGTAGCTTCTTGATTCGCTGTTTATCCCCTTTGATAATATAAACATTATCTTTCTTAGAGAATTTATTATCTAATCGAGGAGTAACATCATACTTTTGGGCTATTGTTTGCAAATCTTGCTGCAATTCCTCAGCAGGGATATCTTCCCGAAAATCCAGCACAATCGTTTCAAATTCACCACGGGTTGCAAGTCCCTTTACGTTAACAAAAGTTAACAATGCGAAGCTCAACCCGATGACAAATAAGCAAGATAATATGAGTTTTTTCATTTGATTTTTAAAGGTCGCTCTTTGTCAGTTTGAACACTACCATAGCTTACACAAAGCCATCTTTGCTCGAATAGTCCAGGATATCTGACTTCCCTCGCGAAATCTGGCTTCTTAATCGCTCCTTTATTTTCGGTATTTAACAGTCCAAATCCCATATTTACTTTATTGTTACGCAAGTTTTGTTTAATTTGGGAATTTGCAGCAAAAATTAAAGTTAAACAACAGGTTATTTTATGGAACGCGGACTTTTATGGCTGCCTTTACTAGGCGCATTTTTCTGGCTAGCTTGGCAAGGTTCTAGAGAGTATCAAAAGGTTGAAGCTTACCGTATTTGGGCAGAAAACTTTGACCGAGCAAAATATGATATTTATTCAGTCTTAGCTCAAAAAGGAAACGATATTACCTGGGGAAAACCTACAGTTAAAGGTATTGTGGATTTGGAAACTTTTTCTTTAACCAGTATCGTTAATATTAATCTTTTGATAGATGACAAACCTATCGATATAGAAATATTACCTAGAAAAGCTAAAAAGATTGAATTAGAGTTCGTATTTTCCGAAACTTCACAAAAAGTTTTTGTACCTTTTACGGAAATTCCCCTAGCTGGAGAATGGGGTAAGTTTTTGCAAGGTGAATTGCAAAGAGTAAAAAGGGAGTAATTAATAATGAAAAGGGAAATGAGTCAGGGGAAATAGTGAAAAGAATTCAAATTCAAGCTTGCATTTATTCATTTCACCGTCAAACCTGCACTAAACTTCCTTATACTCCACAAGAGAAGAACCGGTATACCCAACTAAAGCAGTAAAGAAGTACAGATTAATCTGAATTCCACTTCCTACTGCTTGCTGTCGTTTAAACTAATTTTTCCCATTCGTTGGATTGGAAAGTTGCTTTTAGAGAAAACCAGAACACCTGCTTATATCCGAATGTTCCAACACTTAATTTTTTATGGATGAATTTTTCTTTGTTCCCTACTTCCTGACTCCCTCAATAAAAATGAAATTCAAAATTGTTATATCGTAAACGAGATCAAACTGCTTCCAATCATGTATTTTAAGGTCATAGTTTATAATCCCTATTTTAAATAGATTAATGAATACCACCAAAACATCCAAGGTACCCGTTGCTTTAACCATTGCTGGTTCCGATAGCGGTGGTGGTGCGGGGATTCAAGCCGATTTACGCACCTTCGCTTTTCATTGCGTCCACGGTACTAGCGCGATTACATGTGTTACTGCACAAAATACTTTAGGAGTAACACGAGTTGATGCAATGGCAAAAGAAACTATTGAGCAACAGATAAAGGCTGTATGCGAAGACATAGGGGTGCAAGCTGCCAAAACTGGAATGTTGCTCAATCAAGAAATTATTGCCACAGTTGTCAAACAAATAGATACTTTACAAATCCCCAACTTAGTTGTTGACCCTGTTATGGTATCTAGAACGGGGGCACAATTAATTGATGATGAAGCCGTAAAAACTCTTCGTGATTCACTCATACCTTTGGCTACAGTATTAACTCCTAACCGATATGAAGCACAAATTCTTAGCGGTTTAGAAATTAAATCTCTTAATGATATGAAAGCAGCAGCACAAACAATTCATGAAAAATTGAAAGTAAAAGCTGTTTTAGTTAAAGGTGGTGGAATGCAGGGAAGTTTACGCGGAATCGATATTTGGTTTGATGGAAAAAATCTTGAAACTCTATTTACACAATTAGTTGCAACCAAAAATACTCATGGAACAGGTTGCACTTTATCAGCTGCAATTGCGGCAAATTTGGCAAGAGGAGACAGTTTATTTAAAGCTGCGCGTCAAGCAAAAGAATATGTTTCTTATGCATTAAATAATGCTTTAGATATTGGTAAGGGGCAGGGACCAGTAGGTCACTTTTTTCCTTTGCTAAAAAAATAATGCACAATCTCTCTAGAACAAATATAAATAGTGACTTTGTTAGTGCTAAATGTCACTTTGATACGTTGAAAATCTACTTTTTAATGATAAGTTTACTGATATAATTCCTCAGTTATTACTCAGTAAACGTATTTTTTTGTATTTAAGACTTTCTTATATTATTGGGGAGGAATGTTCAATATTATTTTAAGTGGAACATTTTATATTTGCAGACAAATAGTTGTATTCAACCTGCCGGGGCGTTTATTTTTGAGACTAAATACTTATGCGAACATTTACAGATTCTGTCTACAAACAAAAATCCGCAACAGCCAATCAAGCTTACTCAGCTTCTGTGCCGTTAAGCGTGTATCGCGAATTAGCTGCAGAACTACAGGCAACACAAGCTGCAATACATCAACTTAATCAACAGAATGAAAATTTAGCACAAGAAAATAACCTGCTTCGTCAGGAAATCGCTAAAACTGTTAATGCTGTTATGCATTTACAAAATGCAGTTAATTATTCTACTAATACAGCTTACAATAACACGCTTAATACCTCTGTTAATCAAGTAGTATCATCGGAAAACAAAGAGAAGCGACATGTTTCTGGAAACAGAAAGCATAAACATCAAAATGTACCTCCTAAGCGAGTAAAACACCCTCGTTCATCAACAGTTTTACATCATGCTGCTGAATACTTTGAGCCAATGCCAGAACCAGTATTTATAGAAGAGGAACAAGCTAACTATTATTATGAAGATGAATCAGAATTTTCACAAGTAAGTGGCTGGTGGTTGATTTTTGCAATTGTTATGATTATAGTAATGGGTTTTGGAGCGGGTTATATCGTTGTACGTCCTCTCTTAGAAAGTCATACTCGTTGATAGCTAATAGATTCTATATTTTACACTTTAGATTTAAAGTCTTAATTTAAAGGTCAAATCTAAAGTCGAAAATAATTTATAAATATACAAAGTACATCAACAGTATTGCAGTATTTTTGTATATTTAATCAGACGCAATATTCAAATAACCGATAATTTTAATAACTCAGTTAGTAAACAACTTTGCTTGAAACTTCTTTCTCTTATATATAATTTTTTACCATTAAATAAAAATCAAAAGATGTATGGATGTATAATTATTTAAAATTTTCTCCATTTCTCTAATTATGAATTAAATGGTAGTAAGTTGAGTAGTAAGTGGTGTAATCAGGACTTACGCAATCGCCAAAATTTCCTGGTGGTGTATGAAACTGTAAAAGCTACCAGCACGTTCAAAAATATTCAAGGTGTCAAAGCACTCTACAAGAAAAATATTATATGGATTGCGTAAGTCCTACTAACTTATGATTTTATTAATTTTAATAAAAATTGTTTAATGCATTGCTTAACATCCGTCTGCGAAATTATTTTGTGCTGAACGGTAAATACTACATATTAATTTATGGGAGTTTACCAGTTACCACTTATGAGGCTGGGAATCTGGTTAGATATATAAAGCTGATAAAAGTAAGGAGAAAGTTGAATGAAGAAAGTTGAAGCGATTATTCGCCCCTTCAAGCTCGATGAAGTGAAAATTGCTTTAGTTAATGCTGGTATTGTTGGAATGACAGTTTCTGAAGTACGCGGATTTGGACGACAGAAGGGACAAACCGAACGTTATCGTGGCTCCGAGTATACCGTAGAGTTTCTACAAAAGCTCAAAGTAGAAATTGTTATAGAAGACGCTCAGGTTGATATGGTGGTAGATAAAATCATATCTGCTGCACGTACTGGTGAAATTGGCGATGGTAAGATATTCATTTCGCCAGTTGAGCAAGTTGTGCGGATTCGTACTGGAGAAAAAAATAAGTCAGCAGTATAAAATAAAAGTATAAAGCTTGAAGTTGAAAGTTTGGAGGGTTGATAATTCATGCTTCAATCTTTCAACTTCACTTTTATTTATGATTTATTTATGGGTTTAATTTTTCTAGCTGAGGAATTAAGCCTGCGAGGGCTTTACCTCGATGACTAATTGAACGTTTCACTTCTGAACTCATCTGAGCAAAAGTTAATTGCGAATCTGGTACGAAAAATACAGGGTCATAGCCGAAACCACCATCACCGCGAGTTTCATGAAGAATCTCACCGCGACAAATACCTTCAGACTCTAAAGCAATAGACCCATCAGGACGAGCAATAGCAATCGCGCAAGCAAATTGGGCTTTTCGGTTTGTTTCTTGTCCTAATTCTTTTAATAACCGGGCTATACGTTCTGAATCATCAGCACCATACCGTGCAGAATAAACTCCTGGAGCGCCATTTAAAGCCTCAACTTGCAAACCAGAATCATCTGCTATAGCCCAATTACTAGTAGCAATTGCAATTTCAGAAGCTTTTAAGCGAGCATTAGCAGCAAAAGTATCGCCAGTTTCTTCAACGTCTAATTCTTGGGGTTTGAGAACCAAATCCCAACTAGAATCTTCAAGACAATCTCCAAGATATTTTTGTAATTCTTTCAATTTACCTGGATTTGATGTGGCTACGACTAGTTGCATGGGTCAAAGGATTTTGGATTAAAAGAGTTAGGAGTTAGGAGTTGTGAGTAGCGAGTAACGAGTAATAAGTACCGAGTAACCAAAGCAATTTACTTGCTACTTGCTACTTACTACTTGCTACTTTAAGAATATCTCCTTATCTACTTATCTTCCCATCTCAAATACCTATCGAACTATTCTGCCCAATTTTTCGCCCAAGCTAAAGTTTTATGTACTTCATCAAGAGTAGATGCTTCGCAATATAAGCGTAAAACTGGTTCGGTACCGCTGAAGCGAATCATTAACCAGCTATTATCATCTAAACGGAATTTGTAGCCATCAATTGTTTTACAATCAACTACTTTCTTTCCTGCAATTTCTTTTAATGGTTCTTTTTGCAATTGTTGTAAAAGCCGCTCTCTTACTTCCATTCCTGAGAGGGGTAAGTCTATACGATCATATGCCGAATTAAAATTAACTTCTTTTTGTAAATGACTGTAATAATCGCCCAAATCCATTCCCGATTCTACAATTGCTTCTAACACGTATAATGCACTAAGCAATGCATCTCGTTCGGGAATATGACTTCCATAACCAATTCCACCAGACTCTTCACCACCTAATAAAACTTCTGCATCTAACATTCTATCGGCGATATATTTATAGCCTACCGGAGTTTCGTATAGTTCCAGATTATGCAGTTTCGCGACCAGCGGAATTAAATCCGAACCGCTAACAGTCTTAACTATCTCCCCGGTAAATCCACGTCTTTGAGTTAAATGGTCAATTAGTATAGGAATCAAAATTTGCGAACTAAGGAAGTTTCCGTTTCCATCTACAGCCGCAATTCTGTCACAATCACCATCAAATACTAGTCCTACAGATAAACCTTCGGGATTGGTTTGACGATGATTTTTGATGACATCTATGAACTTTGAAATATACTTTGGTAAAGGCTCTGGCGCACCACCTTCAAATAATGGGTCGCGATTGCTATTAATTTCTTGGACTTTATCACCCAAAAGCATTCCCAATCCACCTGCGGATGCACCGTGCATTGCATCGGTAAATAAAGTTAGTTTACCCGAACTGATAGCATCTCGGATTTTAGCAATGTTGACCTTACCTTCTAGTCCCTGAGTATAGCTGTGCCAAGGGTCAAAAGATTCGATTTTACCTTTTTCTCTATTTAAAGACACTTCTTGTGTCAGCAAACCTTCAATTTCCTTAGTAACTTCCGGGGGTACCGAACCACCGAAACAACTTTTAACCTTCAATCCCAAATATTTTCCTGGATTGTGAGAAGCTGTAATCACCAATGCTCCTAAAGCATTCTGAGCTTTAGCTGCCCAACTGAAAGCTGGAGT
>JBCBHT010000018.1:0-48649 GCA_038525335.1 Cyanobacteria bacterium J06621_15
CACCACCTGCTTTTAATATTCCCAAAATTCCTACAACCATTTCCAAGCAACGTTCGATACAAATTCCGACTTTACTATCTGGTTTTATCCCCAAAGTTTGCAGGTAATTTGCAAGTTGATTTGCACGATTATCTAGCTGTTGATAAGTAAGTTGTTGGTCTTTCCATATTATTGCTACAGCATCTGGTGTTTTTGCGACTTGTTCTTCAAATAGCTGATGGATGCATTTATCGGATGGATAATCTAATTGAGTTTGATTCCATTCTACTAAGATTTTATGACGTTCTGTTTCGTTTAATATTGTTAGTTCGTTAACTTTATAATCCGGATTTTCTACAATTGAATTGAGTAAGTTCTCGAAGTGACCAATCATCCTCTGAATCGTTTGAGGTTCAAATAATTCTTGATTGTATACAACCGTTCCTTTTAATCCTTCTTCTGATTCGACTACCACAAAAGATAAATCTAAATTTAATTCTTCTATATCACTTGGGAATGTTATATTACTCCGAGCATCTTGCAAGCTCAACATTACTTGAAAAACGTTTTTATCCTTTAGTGGCAATTTTTCTAAAAGCTGCTTCCATGAAAAGTCTTGATGCTGTAAATCCAAGCAAACTTCTTGATGAACCTGGTCTAATAGTTGAGAAAATAACGTATCTCCAGATAAATAATTTCTGAAAGCTAATGTATTAAAACCCGAGTTATCTGATTTCTGGATATAGGAACCGATAACAATATCTTCCCCAGCAGTATATCTGTGAAGCAGACAACTAAAACTTGTGATTAAAACCGATAATAAATTATCATCACATCTTCTCGAAATATTCTTTAATGACTGTAATAGTTCTTGAGAAAAGATAAAGGTTTCTATACCTAAAATACAATTGTAATTTGAGTTTCTGATTTTATCTGTACTTATTTCTAAAACTGGTAAATTCTTGCTGAGCTTTTGTTGCCAGTAATTCAAGTTTTTCTCAGACATAATATTTTTTATTATAGATGCACTTATTACTATTTAAAATTAAGATACTTAATATCTTTTTATGTTATCTAGACACTGCTATCTTTATATCTATTTATATAGCTGATAACTTGTGACTTTCTGGTGACATCTGCACAGAAAAAGCTACAGCAACATAAAGAACCCAAAATAAATCATTTTGAATCATTAATGTAGTTTCACTGATATTTGCTAATAACATGTAAGTCATGTATGTTAAAGGCCAAAATCCCTCTGATGTTCTAGTGGTTCGTACCCAGTAAAATGCTTTTGGCAAAGTTATCACCAAAAATCCAAAAACATATATTGCTAAACCAACTAATCCTATTTGTAACCACAGGTCTAAAAAACCATTATGGGAATTTGGAGGTTTCCAACCAGTTACTCTCCAAATGAAAAAAGAGGGAGTACCTGGACCATACCAAAATGCACCAAATCCATAACCTAGGACTGGTTTTTTGCCAATCATTTCAAATATATATGGCCACATATCTCCACGACCAGTAAGTGTCGTATCTTTACCAAGCGCTGTTAAAATCGCCTCAGTAGTCACAGAAACGATGATATAGAAAATAGCCCCCAGACTTGCAATTGTAATCGTGCTAGGAACCATTAAACTATCGCGCCATCGAAATACTCGAAAAGATATAGATACCGCAATTAGACTTATTCCATTAATTAAAGAAGTTGTGGAACTAGAACGGACTAAAAGGATAAAAGCTAAACTAAAAGCCATCCAAAATAGCCAACTATATTTCTTAGAGTCAAAAGCCGATAATAAAAATACTACTAATCCTGGAGCTATCACTTTACCGAGTGTATTTTTATGGTTGTAAATTCCTCGCCATCTTCCTTCATGAATTCCAGCCATGATTCCATATTTCGGTATTGCTGCAATAAATACAAAGCTTAGTACTACAGCAAATCCATACATGTATACTAATAATTTTAACTGTTCTTTGATAGTGTAACGCGACGCTAAATATAGTCCAAATAAACTAGTTCCAACTATTGCAATACCGCGAGTTATTGTCTTTTTAGGAAGAGAAGACCACATAAAAGAAAACACTGCAATTCCTACTAACAAGACAATTATTTTGTCTTTTCTCATTACTTTGATAACCTTTTTCCAACGAAGAACAAGTAGGAAAAAAGTCACTATATAATTTAAAAAGAAAAATGCCAAGATTAAAGAGGTATTTGTTTCTCCAGAATCGTCACCTTCATTTGCTCCACCAGATAGAATTACTGTTAATGGTCCTCCAGAATAAAGCAGTAAAGATGCAACTGCAAATGCCTCTTCAGCAAATAATAAAAGTTTTCTCATTACTTTTAGCGATAACTACTTTTTAGGTAAATTGCTTTACGATAAATTTCAATTGTTTGAGCAGCAATATTTGACCAGTTCAAATCATCTTGACAGCGATATAATGCAGCGGTTTGTATCTGATTTTGTAAATTACTATCGTTCAATAAACGAATAATTGCATCAGCTAAAGCGGTAACATCCATAGGTGGAACTAATAACCCATCTTGTTCTGAATAAATCATTTCACCTAAACCACCAATCTCAGAAGCAATAACTGGAGTACCTAAAGCATAAGCTAAAGGTGCAACACCGCTTTGAGAAGCTTCTATGTAAGGCAAAATTACGGCTGCACTACGTTTAAAAAGACCTACAACATCTTCTGATTCGATGTAGTGACCGAGCATTTCGTAATGTTTTTTATCAAATCCATCAGGGAAATATTGCGCTAAATTTTCTCCTTCTCCAGCAATAATTAGTTTGACTTGTGGAATGCGTTCTATGATTAATGGCATTGCTTCAATCAAATACTTTAGACCTTTATAAGGCCAAATTCGTCCGTAAAATAATATAGTAAATGGTTCTTTTACTATGTTTTTATCGTCCTTAGCCAATCGTTTATATAAACTTCCTAACTCTCCATGAGGAAGAACACATACTCTTTGTTTCGGAACTCCGAATTCTTCAACCAAAGCACCTTTAAGAAAATTGGCATGAACAATTAGCTGTTGCGAACGCCAAAATGCAATTCTACGAGTATATTCCGAACCAATGACGTTATCTTTGTCTCCTGGATGACGAAATACATCGTGAATTGTTGTCACTAAAGCAGGCATTTTATTCAACAATAAAGTTAAATCATACCAAGGGTCGTTAGTTTCTTGAACGTGCAATACATCGGGCTGTATTTTACGAATAATCCTCATTAATTCACCCATAGCGGATAAATTACGTGGGTCGCGAATGCGATATTTATTAAAAGTAATAACTTGAATTCTGGGGTCTAGTAATTTTTTTGTTTCTTCTGTTAAATTTTGAGGGTGGATTAAAGTTAAATCGACATTTGCGACAGCTAGACCATTAGCTAGTTGAACGGTGTATTCAAAAAAGCAAAAATGTAATAAAGCAACTTTCATTTTTTGTCCCTGATTTTTTGATTAAATACGAAATTAAGATTATTTTTTGATTTATCTATCTATGCTATTAATATTGATGCCATAACTTTTGATTAACTAGAATCTTTAATAGCTATTTTATTGAAGTACATAAATAGTCTGCGACGGATAATTCTTGGTAGCTGTGTAGATAAATGACAAAAGAAATAAGGATTTTTTCTCATTTGTATTAATGCGTTTAAATAATCAGATTGTTTTAAAGAATCTACTACTTTAAAATATGGTTTGGTTTTTTCAATTGAATCTAAGCGCTTCTGCAAAGCAATCAGCAATCGTTGATTATTTTTTATATAGTCTTGATTCAGATAAAAGTTAGTTGCTTGACAATATGCTTCAATTCTTTTTGCTTTACTTTGCCTAACTGATGAACCATTACGGGAGCGATAATAATAAAATGGTTCTGGTACTAATAAAAAATTTGCTCCATGAGCTAAACAAGTTAAATACAGCCAAAAGTCTCCACCAATCAAAATATTTTCTTGGTTTTGAATTTTATGTTTAGTGATAAATTCTCTTTTAATTAACGGTTTAGTTAAACCTAAAGGTAAACTCCATACTCCAGGTACATCTTGTTCAACAAAAGAAATAGGAGAGATTTTGATATTGTCTTTAACTTTGTACTTGCTTTGAGTTAATAATGTACTCCAAGGAGCTGTTTTTCCATCTTGAATAAAATATATATCATCAGCAATCATGTCTATATTTTGCGAATAAGCAATATTTAAGAGTTTTTCTAATCTATCAACCGCATACCAGTCATCTGAATCAAGTCTGGTTATCCAATTTCCTTGAGCTTGATGGATTGCTAAATTGGTAGAAAAATTTTGTCCGCGATTTTCTTTATTAACTAAAACCTGAATACGCTTATCCGAAAAACTGTTTATAATCTCTAAAGTTTTATCCTTAGAACCATCATCTACTATAATTAATTCAATATTTTTTTCGGTTTGCTCTAAGGCAGATTTGATAGATTTTGCAATATATTCTTCAGTGTTATAAGCAAGAATAATTACAGATACTTCTGGATTCATAACTGTACCCTTATGATAGAATCCAATACTTGAATATTCATCTTATTTTCGCTTCAATAATAATTTTGCCCACTCCTCATTAGAAGTGTAAATAGTATAAATTCCTAAGCAACCAATAAATAAGAAATAGCTTAAAGTTGAAATCATTAGAACTAAAATAATATTTAAGCTAAATTGCTGCAAAATTAATAAAACACCTACCATCAAAACACTCACAATTAAAGGACGACTAATAACAGACCAAAAGTCTAATTTAAATAACCTTCTGTGAACCTCAAATACATAAATAAATAAAGCAACGAAATCAGTAAATATTACTGTAGAAGCAGCACCATTCAATTTATATTGAGAAACAAGTATGATACTTAAAAAAACATCTAATATAGTCGTAATAAAAACTTGCCAAAGATTAACTTTTTCAAATCCATTTGCAACTAATAAGTAACTTAGCGGTCTTACAAATGATGAAGCAATCAGACCGAGACTAAATATATTTAAAGCCAATTGTGCTTCTGCAAAACTTGGGTCGTGATAGAGCAAGACCAGCAAATCTTTTCCAACAAATCCAAGTCCAATTATTAAAGGTAAAGCTACAACCAACAATATTTCTATAGTTAGCTGTGAAATCTGTCGCTGACTGTCCTTGCCAGAATCAATGGCTTTAGTCATTTTCGGGAATATAGCTAAAACAAGACTATGGGAAATAATTTGAAAAGGCTGCATTAATTGTGCAACTGCACCATAAAGTCCTACAACTAATTCACCACCAAATAAAGAAAGAATAAAAACCTGAAGTCTGTAACCTAGAACAGATATACCTTCAATAACTATAAATGAACCAGAAGCTTTAGTCGTTTTCCACATAAACTTCCAGTCCAATAACCACTTATACTGAATAAATTGCGATACTAAACACCATTCAATCAAGAATACTAAGCATTCCGAAGCTACCATAATTGCTGCAACAATACTGATACTCTGGTTCAGATTCATAGCCCAAATCATTACTATGAGTCGCACAATATAAATTGGTACCGTACTAACAGCAATTAAATGCATTTTCTCTTCTGCTTGAAAGATAGCTTCTGTAACGTTAGAAAGCGAAAATGGGATAACTGCTAAACCCAAAACGTAACAAACCGTAGAAGTATCTTGACTGTAGGGAAGCAAATATATAATAATTGCCAGTATCGCATAACCAGCAATACTAAATAAAAACTGTAGAAAAGTACCGCTAATTAAGTAAGCAGTAACTTCAGTCGGATTGCGCGATATTTCTCGTGTGAAAAGTGTTTTAAACCCCTGTGAAGCTAAAGTCATAAAAACATAATAATAACTAAAGGCAAGCATGTATTGCCCTAGTTCATAAGCTCCAAGCATTCTAGCAATTGATGCAACTAATATGAAAGTTGTAATGCTCTGAGTTAAACGATTTAAGAGTAAGGAAAAAGAATTTCCTAAAAGCCTGCCTAATCCTTTCATAGATAAATTGCACCCTAATTAACTTATATAAAAATAGTTATTTGAACAGTAAATAAAACAATTAATTAAAAAGATTTTGATTTAATAGCTTCTTGATGTGAATTATCTTTATTTGAATCGTCTTTAACATAATAGAAATGACTATCAGATTCATTTTCTGGAATTAGACCATTCACAACAACACCTAAAACATTTTGTGCAGAACGTGCTAGAGCTTCTTTAGCAGCATTAGCATCATTAGAAGTCAAAACCCCTAAACGTGCTACTAACAAAACACCATCAGCCATTTTTCCTAAAGCCAAAGCGTCCGCTCTCATCATTAAAGATGGTGCATCAATAATGACAAAGTCATAGGTATTTTTAAAATCTTCAATCAGAGTTTCCATTTTGCGAGAATCCAGTAAGAATAAAGGATTAGGAGTGATTGCTCCTGCGCTTAAAACATCCAAACTAAGCATTCCCGCACTTACAACTGTTTCAAATTCGACCTGACTGACAATAATATCGCTCAATCCTTTAGCATTATTGATACCCCATAAATTATGTTGCATGGGATTCTGCATATCTGCATCTACAAGCAGCACCCTTTTTCCTAATTGAGCCATTGCTGCTGCTAAATTAGCCGATATGGTAGACTTACCTTCTTTAGGAACCGAACTCGTAACTACAATTACCTGTGATGGTTTATCAGAACTAATAAACTTTAAATTAGCTTGAAGCATTCGATATGCATCAGCAATTGGTAAATCAGGATTATCTCTAACAGGTATCTCTGGTAAGCTATCTGTACCAGTATCTTTAAGGTTAAGATAAGATTTCTTTTTCAAAGAAGGTATAGTACTTAGCAGCGTATAGTCAAATAGCTTTCTAATTTCCTTGATGCTTTTAATCGACCTGTCTTTCAATTCAAGTAATACAATCATCGCTGTTGCGAGAATAGTTCCAAAAGCACCCCCCAAAATTACAAACATAATTTTGGTAGATTTAGTTGACTTTCTTGTAACAAAAGCAGGCTCAATTATCCTAGCATTACCAATATTCTGGTTTTCCGTAACTCTTACTTCTTGTAGCTTTTTTAAAAGGTTTTCATGAGTTGTGCGAGCTGTTTCTAATTGTCGCTCATATTTTTTTTCCTGTTGCTCTAACTGAGGTAAAATATTAATTCTTTTTTGATGGGATGTTAATGCATTTAGCAAGGAATCTAATCTATTTTTTAAAGCAACAGTTTCTACTTCTGATTTCGTTAAATCTTCAGTTAGTTTCTGCGTTACTTCACCTATTTGTAAGTTTCTAGTATTTAAGCTTAAATTATTATTGCTAATTTTTGTAACTCTATTATTTAATAAATTTTGTAAAGCATTTCTTTGGCTGATTAAACTTTGTACTATTGGATGTGTTGGATAAAATCTAGTTTGAGCTAATGCTAAATCGTTTTCAACTTTTTGTAAATTATTTAAAACCTGCTGTACCCCAGTAGAACTTTTTAAAGCATCAGTATCAATAGCATCTTGAAAATTCATCCCAACTTTTTGCTGAAGGCTTTGGGAGCGAGCGTTTGCTTCTGCTAAAGCTATTTTTGTTTCGGTTATTCTAGTCTCTAAATCTTTCCGAATTGCTACAGCACTTCTAGATTCTTCTTCCAAAGAAATTACATTATGCTGTTGCTGGAAATTACGTAAAGCTTTTTCCGCTTGATTAACAATATTTTCTGTTTCTGGTAATTGCTTAGCTATAAAATCACCAGCAGCAACAGCAGCAGCTCTATTAGTCTGTATATTATTTTCCATATACAGTTTCATTAACTTATTAACAACTGCTGCTGCTTCTTTTGGACTCCTACCTTCATAAGAAATTGCTAAAACATCAGTTGCAGGAATTGCTCTAAGGGTAATAAGTTTTGCAAGATTTTTTGGTTCTAAGAGTACACCATCATCATCTTTAATATTTAATTCATTAATTGTTTTTAATAAAAGGGGTTTAGAACTAATGACTTCTATTTCGGTATTTATTGGACTACTTTTGATATCCAAACCTTCTAACTGTCCAATTTCTCCTCCTAACCCTGTTAAAGCAGAAGTCTGGTTTACCTTTTTTATCAAAAGCTTACCTTCAGCTTCAAAAACAGGTTTTTTAACAGAACCTAATACAGCTGCTGCTCCAACTGAAACAGCTAATATAAATGTAGCGGGAAGCCAGCGTCGTTTGATTATGTACCAAAATTTTTGTAAATCTAAATCTACTGATTCTCTAGATTCCATAATTAGTTAAATAATAAATAAGCGGAGGTTGGTTATCAATTGGTTTGAAAATATAATCTATTTATGGCATTTTCTTAATCATTAGTATACTTAAATTTTAATAAACACCATTTATGCAAAAGCTTAACTTCATTTATCGCTCCTACTCTACCGAAAAACTACGGAAAACTGTACTTATAGCTTTAATTACATAGAAAAGCAAAAATTATCTACATAAGTACTTAAGTAGATTGACGTAAGTTTATAGCTAGTAAAAATATGTTTGACTTTTCTACTTAGCTTTTTTATAACTACTATTCAACTACAAAAATGTTGCTAAATCAAAGTATTTTTGTTGGGAGCATCCCAAATGTGTAAAAATATATTTTGTCATTGCGAGCGGAATGAAATGGAGCGAAGCATTCAGCGAAGCTGAATGCTTCATTCCGCTTCGCTTCATTCGCAATGACAAGCAATATTCTGATAGAGTTGCAAAATTGGGATGCTCCCTTTTTGTTTTCACTCAACTTATTTAAAAACACGATAAATTATTTATAGCGCTTCCCAGTCTATCGAGTTATACATCAAAACATATCTCCCCTCTCCTTGATAAGGAGAGGGGCTGGGGGTGAGGTCAAATCGTACTTCAGTTGCTTGATAAACGCTATGAAATTATGTACTAAAAAACTTAATTTCAATAGATAAATATCTGATTTCAACATTGTTAGCGACTACCCGCTAACAAAAATTAATTAGGGTTTCTACATATTAATAGCCTTTATATTAATCCCTCACAATAGAGAAAACCCCCTAGGTAAAGGGGGTTCGGGAAATCTAACCGCGTTAAGTACTTATTGATTTTTCAATCAGCCGTTCTACTTAGTGTTTTTCAGCCTTGTATATAAATTTAATGTAAGCCATGTGACAATAACGTGACACAACTCTTGCTACTTGAATAAAGATTAATTTAATTATTTAAAAATAAAAACTCTATATAATGTTCTATGGGGAAGAGTTTCCCCCACGAATATTCTGACTATTAAATTTAATACGCATCTTCAATTTCCAATTGAGCAACAGTTACAGCGTTAAAAGCAAAGGCTGCAACCATTGGTATCGGACATCTCAACCAATAAGTAACACCTGCGGCTATCATTGTGGCAACTACTGCCGTAATAGACCAAATACGCTCTTCACAGGTCAAACCTCTCTCAGCCTTAATTGCTCTGAGTACTTTTGCTGGAATTGGTTCTGGCATTACTGCACCTGGAGGAAAAGCCCAGAAGTTGTTACAGCGCTCTATATATAAATCCGTCCAACCATTATCTTGACACCATTGGTCAACCCATTCATCGTTGTAATGTTTCATCGGATTGCTAACAAGACGATTGAAGTTTTTCAGCATAACTTTCCAATAATAATAAATAGATATTTCTCGATTAATACTTACAGTTAACAATTCTCTACTAGAAGAGTTGTAACTATAAAATGTGAAGCTTTGTAAATGCCATACTATTGATTTAGAACAGAACAAAACAATGCTTTCACTGATTACAAGATTAGCAGCACTTGCTTAATTATTTTGCCAAATGATAATAAACTTTATCTATTCACTTTAAAGTAAATTTTTCTCAACGTATTTGATAGGTATCGCGCTATTTTGTGTTAAGACATGTAAACTGATTTAAATATATAAATTAAATTAATCAATTTACATTGAAAAGAATCGCTTTTGATAATAAGTGCGATAATCTGTTTGCGAGAACAGGAAAGCAGACCTATAGAAATGCTTATAAAGAATGTCTTAACAATGATTCCAAGATTTGAAAAGTAATTTTATCTATTCGATAAAAGTTATATTGCTTAACTTTTATAGCTAATTGAGAATATAAGCTTAGTCGGATAGTTTAAAGGTTTTTTAAGATTTATGCCAATTTGAATTTCAGTCAATGATTTTAAGCTCTATTAATCCCGATATTTATTTTTTTCAGAAATAGCAATTAATACTGATAAAATAGTGACCGAATCTAATCGATTGTGCATGTTTAAGAAATCAATAAATTGATAATCAAGATTTTTTGATGAAAGTCTATGAATAGCCGATTTATATGATGTCAATACAGAGTAGCCAATGCAAGTTAATGCTGATTGATAAAAAGTATGAGCAATAGCGAGGGTAACTCATATAGAAAATATTTAAAGCATGTACCGCTAAATCAGGTAAACTTAACAAAAAATAATATCAGTTATGCTGTTCTAGTAAAGCTTTATAAGTCTGTAATGCGTGTATTCATACAAATATCGTAGCTGTTGATTTTACTGATGCGATTTTAAGACAGAGCATAAGCTAAAATTTGCAGGAAAGCTTCCGGTATGAACTTTGAAACTGCTATGGAAAACCTTTATTTTCTAGGATGCAAATGAAGCATATTGGCGTAATAGGTGGTGGACAATTAGCGTTAATGATGGGAACTGCTGCACAAAAGTTAGGAGTAAAATTGATTATCCAAACTCCTAACCTTAATGACCCAGCAGTCGGTATTGCTAACGACACTATTTTTGCTGCAGTTGATGATGCTAGGGCTACAGCGGAATTAGCAAAAAAATGCGATGTTATAACTTTTGAGAATGAGTTTATTAATATAGAAGCTTTATCACAATTAGCCACTCAAAAAGTTTGCTTTCGTCCTCGAATTGAATCATTATCCCCTTTACTCGATAAATACCATCAACGTTGCTTTTTACAAGATTTGGGTATACCAATGCCTAAATTTCAATTACCAGAGTCATTATTTACTGTTACAAGAGTTCTGCCAGAGAAATATACAAAAAATAATCTTTCACAAGAATGGGAATTACAGTTCCCCGCAGTCTTAAAAGCTCGTCGCCATGGTTATGATGGTCAGGGCACTTTTATTGTTAAGGATTTAATTAGTTTAGAGAAAAAGCTGTATCAGGATAATCCGGACAAAAATCAAAAAAATAAATTAATTGAATCTCATTTTTTATTAGAAGAATTTATTCCTTTCCAAAAAGAATTATCTGTGGTTGCAGCGCGTTCTACAAGTGGCGAAATCTCGACTTTTGTAGTAGTAGAAACCCAACAAGAACAACAAGTTTGTAGACGAGTTATTGCTCCTGCCGACATCAGTCCTCAGACGGAAAAAACTGTCAAAGATATTGCTTGTACTATACTTAACAATTTGCAGGTGGTTGGTGTTTTTGCTATAGAATTATTCTTAACTAAGAGTGGTAAAGTATTAGTTAATGAAATAGCACCTAGAACCCATAATTCCGGACATTTCTCTATTGATGCCTGCTTTACTTCCCAGTTTGAGCAGCATTTGCGAGCTGTATGCAATTTACCTTTAGGCAATGTGGCAATGAAAATTCCCTATGCTATTATGGTAAATTTATTAGGTTATGAAACGCGAAAAAATGATTATGTAGATAAGCGCTCCAAATTAGCAAAAATTCCAGGAGCGCATATTCATTGGTATGGTAAATCAGAATCTCGTCCGGGACGCAAACTAGGACACATTACACTTTTATTTGATAAATTAAATCGTGATGAAGCGATGACAATTGCGAAGAAAATAGAGTCTATATGGTATTCTGAATAAATCAGCGGAGTAGATAATAATAGTTCAAAAATATTTTTACTTATTTACTACACAACATCATTTTTGGAAGCTATAATGGGTTTGTTGCACTGCAACGTTGGTGACTGCCATACAGTTTTGTGATCTATGATTTTTATGATATGGGAACCGAACAATTTCGTGGCAGTAAACCGGGCATGTACCCGGAAACTTTAAATGAGATATTAGGCTCCCCCCTGGTTTAACCAGGTCATAAACTTAGGTAAAACGGCGTTGCGGTGAACTATAATTTCAAAACTGCTTAAATCACTTTTCGATTTAAGCAGTTTTGTTATTTGTAGATAATAGGAAATAGAGCTAGATAGCCTCAACTAGGGTTAATAGATTTAGCATTAATAAGTAGTAAGTAGAAAGTAAAAAGTAAAAATACATCTAAAAAAGTAAAAGAAAGAGAAAATTAAATTTTCATAATCAAACGAGAGTGACACTAACTATATCAGGAAGATGAATTCTTATAGCGTTCCTACAGCAAAGTACGGTACAGTTTGCTTCTTTCCCCTCTCCTTAATAAGGAGAGGGGTTAGGGGTGAGGTTTCTAGGTGTACTTCGGGCTTACTGAGAAACGCTATATCATACACAATATTTATTTATCTTAATTTATTATTCGTAATTTATATATTTTTAAGCATTGTTGAAGTTTAAAATAGCATAAATTTTATAAATCTAACACTATTATTTGTAATTATGTGTTGACATAATCTAATACAAAACAGTATAAAAAGCACCCAAAAATATCAGTTTTCTACCGTAACAGGATTTATTAAATAAAATTTCATGTAAATAAAAATTTAATTAAAACTGATAGAATTATCTCAATATTCTAATACTCATAAATACTGCCGTGTTTCCAGCCTCAGTCTTCAGAATAGACAACGGGTTAACATTAATCCACCAAGAAATATCTACCACTTCTGTAGTTGTGGCAGATGTTTGGGTTAAAGCAGGAGCCAACCTAGAACCAGAATCTTGGTCTGGTATGGCTCATCTTTTAGAGCATATGATTTTTAAAGGTACTGAAACATTAAAAGCAGGAGTCTTTGACAAAACCATTGAATTCTTGGGTGGAGTAAGTAATGCAGCTACGAGTTATGATTACGCTCATTATTCACTGACTACTGCTTCTACTTACCTCGAAGAGACTTTACCTTTGATGGGTGAGTTATTGTTGAATGCAGCTATACCTGAAGCTGAATTAAAACAGGAACGAAAAGTGGTTTTAGAGGAAATTCGACAAGCATCTGATAATCCCGATTGGGTGGGTTTTCAAGCTCTTTTTCAAAGCGTTTATCAGCAACATCCTTATGGTCGCTCAGTTCTCGGAAGCGAGGAGAAGGTCGCAAAATATGGAGTTGAGCAACTACGTTGTTTCCACCGCAAACACTATCAACCAGAAAATATCACAGTGTCAATTGCTGGAGGAATAGATTCATCAAGAACTTTGGATTTAGTCAATGGAGCTTTTCATAAATTTGCTCCATCATGTTCTAATTATCCTGCCATGGAAAAAGCCACAAAACCCATTTTAAAAGGAATTCGCCGTCAAGAAATCCTACAACCAAGACTCGAACAAGCTCGTTTGCTAATGGGATGGGTAGCACCAGGAGTGGAACAATTTCGCATCAGTTATGGTCTTGACCTACTTTCGGTAATCTTAGGAGGGGGGAGAACTTCACGACTAGTAAGTGATTTGCGAGAAAACCGACAATTGGTAAACGGTATTTACAGTAGTTTTTCGCTACAACAACAATCGAGTTTATTTACCATTAATGCTTGGTTAGATTCCGAACATCTAGAGCAGGTGGAAGAGTTAATTCGGGTTCATCTCCAAAACTTAATTAGTCAAGAAATTACCGAGCAAGAAATCAACCGTGCCAAACGTTTATTATGTAATGATTACGCTTTTTCAACAGAAACACCAAATCAATTAGCAGGACTTTACGGATATTACAACACCATTGCTTCAGCCGAACTATCAGTAACTTATCCTTCTTCAATTCAATCCTTCGATGTCAAAGAACTGCAGTGGATTGCATCTAAATATCTCTCACCCAATAACTATGCCGTGACGATAGTAAAAGCATAAGAATAAGGTGTGAGAAGATGGGAAAGAGAGAGGGAAATTAATAACTCCTAACTCCTAACTCCTAACTCCTAACTCCTAACTCCTAACTCATAACTTCTAACTAATAACTCCTAACTCCTAACAAATGACAACCTTGCCAAAATTATCCAATCTCCGTCGTACAGAATTAAATAATGGAATAGTTCTGCTAGTTACAGAAAATTCTGCTGCTGATGTTATTGCTACTAGAATATTTATTCGTGCTGGAAGCTGTTATGAAAATCCAGAAAAAGCAGGGTTGGCAAATTTGCTAGGTGCTGTATTAACTAAAGGATGTGATGGACTTTCAAGTTTAGCAATAGCCGAGCAAGTAGAATCTGTTGGAGCTTCTTTAAGTGCTGATACTGCAACTGATTACTTTGTTTTATCTCTGAAAACTGTTACGGCTGATTTTACTCCAATACTGGAATTAGCTGCTCGAATATTGCGGTTTCCAATTTTCCCCGAAGCTGAAGTGGAGATGGAAAAGAGGATTGCTTTGCAAGATGTACGATTGCAAAAAGAACAGCCTTTTAGCGTTGCATTTGAGCAATTACGACAAGTTATGTACAAAAATCACCCTTATGCATCTTCGGGAATGGGTGATGAAACAACTATCAGTAATTTGACCCGTGAGGATTTAGTTAAGTATTATCAAACCTATTTTCGTCCAGATAACATAGTTATTAGTATTGCTGGTCGTATTTCTGAAGACGATGCAGAACTGCAAATCAACAAACTGTTTGGTGATTGGCAAAATCCGGTAGAAGAACGACCCGTGATGGATGTGTCATTTCCACAAACAAAACCCCAAAGAGTAATTACCCCCCAATCAACCCAGCAATCGGTAATCATGTTGGGTTATTTAGGTGCTTCAGTACATTCATCTGACTACGCTGCTTTAAAATTGCTTTCCACTTATTTAGGAAACGGACTTTCCAGTCGTTTATTCATAGAGTTACGGGAAAAGCTTGGTTTAGCTTACGATGTATCGGCATTTTACCCTACAAGGCAGTTCTCTAGTTCCTTCGTGGTCTATATGGGTACCGCACCAGAAAATACTGTTATTGCTTTAGAAGGATTGCGGAGAGAAGTTGATTTGCTTTCTAATAATAAGTTAGAAGAAAACGCCTTACAAGCCTCGAAAAATAAGATTTTGGGACAATACGCTTTAGGAAAACAAACCAACGGACAAATAGCCCAAATATATGGATGGTATGAAATTATCGGTTTGGGAATAGCCTTCGACCAAAAATTTCAAGAAGATATCGCAGCTTTAACCACTGTAGATGCCATCACAGCAGCTTCCCAATATTTGAAGGAACCATTTGTGTCTGTAATCGGTCAAGAAGAAGCAATTAGCCGTGTAATTTCATAGTCACAGCGAAAATTATTTACTTAGAAACAATTACTTATCAATTAGTTATAGATAGCAGTTTTTTTAAGCATTTACACTGCTGTGGCATTTTAATTTTATACTGGTTAATAGATAGTGTATTTGTAAGAGATTTGCCGGGGGCACAAACCATGATGGGTATTAGAAAACTAAGTGTTATTAAGAACTTACGCTCTCTGATATCATTTCGCTTCCTTCCGAGAAACAGGTTCTACTGGTTACTTTTAATTTCCTCTGCTCCTCTGCTATTGGGAACAAGTGCCAGAGTATCAAATGCAGCACCGCAACAAAGACTTGCTCAAGTAGTTGTAGGGGCTAGCATGAACCGTCCTACCCTAAAAATGGGTAGCGAAGGAGTACCTGTAAGAGAATTACAAGGTGCTTTAAAACTTCTAGGTTTCTATCAAGGTCAAGTTGATGGTCGTTTCAGTGAAGCAACTAAAACAGCAGTTTCCCGCTTCCAACAAGCAGCTGGCTTGAAATCGGATGGGGTTGTAGATAACAATACTTGGCAAACCCTTTTCCCGAGTACAACTGCATCCACAGAAGCAACTAATACCTCAGTCAGAAGTACCTCAGTAACTAGTGCTCCTACACCACCACCTTCTGATACTTTTCCCATGCCTACAGAGTCCTTCAGTAGTGTTAGGGTAGTAAACAGTTCTATACAGCAACGAAGACCGACAACAACTGCGTTAAACAGTCCGGTTAGAGTTGTTCAACCTTCTTCCCCAGAACCCAGACCTTCAACCCCAGCTAAAAAGAACCCCGAACCAACACCAGCAAAACCAAAACCGAGCAATACCACTCGGAAACGTAAGCCCCCACAAAAACAAGCTGCAACCACACAAACTCGTAAAACAACATCAACTCGTCAAAGAAGCACAACCACCAAGAGAAAAACTCCTGTAGTACAGTACACCGCAGCAGGATTGCCGATTTTACGTCCGGGAATGCGAGGTTCTCAAGTTGTAAAATTACAGGAAAAGCTATCGAATTTAGGACTTCTCAAAGGTGTTGATGGAGATTTTGGTCCCGTAACAACAGAAGCAGTAAAAGCATTTCAAAAGCGTAATGGTTTGGAACCTGACGGAGTTGTCGGAGGAGCTACTTGGAATCTTTTAGACAAACGTAAACGTTAATTGATTTGAATTAATTTAATATTCAATATACAAGGGTGTGTTGCCGCAGAGCGCAACGCACCATTATTATTTTTAAAGTCCAGCTGATATCTTGCAAAACCGATAATTTTTAATGTAAGAAAATTTTGTAACGAATTACTGCATAGAATTTCTTTGTTGCACAACTGAAAACCTTGTAAATAAGCAAAGCTCAGCTTTTCACTTAACAATTTATAATCTTTGTTCTGTAAAAACAAAATTCAACACTTAATTAAATCAAAGTCGCAACAAGAACCCGCAATAAGATAATATATATCCAAAAAAAAATAAGGTATCATTAGATGCCATTACTCGGAAAGCATTATTTATTAGCTTCCATTTATGAGCGGATACCGAAAAGTTTATTGTAAATTACCCAGACAAATCAATAATTTTCCCAAACAGAGCCTATGTTGCACTTTATATTAACTTGGCTTGGCACTGCGGTGTCACTGCTAATTACCGCTCATATTGTTCCTGGATTCGTTATCAAAAGCTTTGTTGCAGCTTTAGTTGCAGCTATTGTTGTGGGATTAGTCAACGCTTTTATCAGACCAATTCTGAGCGTTTTAACATTTCCGATAACCTTGCTGACCTTTGGATTATTTACCTTTGTTGTCAATGGATTTACCCTCTGGTTAGCAACCATTTTTACACCGGGTTACGGTTTCACAATCAGCGGACCTTTAGCTGCTTTACTTGGTTCAATAGTACTGTCAATAGTTACTAGCGTAATTAGCTATTTTCTGAGAAAAGTAGATTGAAAGGTCGTAAAATCTAAGCTTATTTAAGTTTTCAAAAGTTAAGAATTATTACAGATAAAGTAGTTTAATTTTTCTTGAAATAACTTGCGAGAATTACAGAACCCGGTTCGCGATAGCCGGGTTTTTGATTATAGTATTTTTATACTAAATTATTTTTGGAAAACAAAATACAAATAGTGATAGAAAAACTAACACCAGAGCAGGAAGCACTCATCCCAATTATTCGCGATGAATGGATAAAAATTGCTTTAGATACTTCCCCTACAGACAAATTAAAAGCAGAAGCAGCGATTTACTTAACTTATGAAGGATATGGATATCAACTTCCACAAATAATATGGTTTGATAATCCTCTTTCAGCAGTAATTTGGATTGTCTCTAATCGAAACAAATTAGGTGAATATTCTCAATTGAATTTTGACCCAGATACAGTAAGTCCTTATATAAAAGAAAATATTTTGGATACTGCTTTAAATTCTCGTGTTAATAGTAAGGTCAAACAATTAATATATGTCGAAGTTTTGGATGATATATATTATGTTTTATTAAATTTGCACCAGATTTTATCTGATGCTATTGATGATAATTTCCCTTATGATATTTATGAAAAAGATAATTACGCAGAAGAAGATGAAGACTTCGAGTTTATAGAAGATGCAATCTATAATTGTCCTCAAGGAATATGGCAAATCCACGAACTAGCTTACTACGCTTATTTTCATGCAATTGGTATCGATTTTCCTCGTCAATTAACAGCTTGGTGGTCAACAGCTAAAGAATGCGGTTGCTGGTGGTGTTTTGAAAACTTTGCAGTTGTAACTCCTAAGCCATCAGAGATTAATTTAGATGAAGATTACTTATTACATGCAAAAGGAAAACCTGCTGTTAATTATGAAGGTTTTCAAATCTACGTTCATCATGGAATTATAATTCCAGAAAAATACGGTAAAATTTATCCTTCAAAATGGAAAGCGGAATGGCTTTTATTGGAAAAAAATGCAGAATTGAGAAGAATTTTAATTAAAGAAATAGGTTATTATCGTATCTGCCAAGAATTGGGAGCTATTGAATTAGACACTTGGCAAAAATACACTTTATTGAAGATTAATAAAAATATTGATTTGGAACCAATTCATTTAGTAAAAATGATTTGTCCTAGTACTAATAATATTCATATTTTACGAGTACCACCTGATATTACTTCCGCACGAGAAGCTATCGCTTGGATAAATTGGGGTATCTATCCCAAAGAATTTGCAGTACAAACTTAATCAATCGCATTTTAAAATAATTTCGCATCAAAAATTTTAGTCCTGATAATCTACCTCAAAATTCAGAATGCAAATCAACAGAACTTTTTCCGGAGCATCTTGGGAATCTACCGTGGGTTATTGTAGAGCTGTAAAGGCAGGAAACCATATCTACGTGTCGGGTACTGCTCCAGTCGCAGAAGACGGAAGCGTTTATGCTCCTAGTGATGCTTATGCTCAAGCTAAACGCTGTTTTCAAATCGTTCAAAAAGCTTTACAAGATTTAAATGCTGATATTAGTAACATAGTTAGAACAAGAATGTACGTTACAGACATCTCTCTTTGGTCTGAATTCGGTAAAGCACATCAAGAATTTTTTGCAGAAAATCCACCTGCTTCCACAATGGTGGAAGTTAAATCACTGATTAATCCTCAAATGCTGATTGAAGTTGAAGTGGATGCTGTATGCTTTGATTAATTCGTTCAGTAACAAACAAACATTTATGTAGAGACGTAATATATTTTTTTCGAGACGTAACATATTACGTCTCTACATTTCAATTCGTATTATGTTTGCTGTTATACCTAACTCTAGTCCCAGCCCACAGCAGCTTTTCTCGTAAAACCTGATAGTAAGAATAGTTTTCCCGCAGAATAATGAACTTAGCCCGACAATCTGCCATACGTACATCTACGCGATGTCCGGGCCATATTGAAGTGCCTAAAACGCCATCAGTCCATAATTTAGTACTTAAATCAAAATCGCCCAAAGGCCAAATGCTAACTACCGAACCGGGAGGTAATACAATTGGACGACTTGAAAGACTCATGGGACAAATGGGAGTGATGGTAAGCGCTTCCATCCCATCGTGCATTATTGGACCGTTAGCAGAAACCGTATAACCCGTAGAACCCGTAGGAGTGGAAATAATCAACCCGTCTCCTTGATACTGGTCAATGACCTCATTATCAATTTCCATTTCCAAAATTGACGTGATCATCCGGTCAGCGGAAGCGGGTTTGATACACATTTCGTTCAAAGCAAGGTAGTTTTCGGTAATCGGTTCCAAATTAGAACCATGTCCCTCATAAACTGCTGCTTGCAACATCATTCGTCGCTGTACCGCATAACGGTCTTCAAAAAGTCTATCCCAAACTTTCTCGGTATCCTGAAACTCTTCTACCGACTCAGTTAAAAATCCTAAATGACCCCCTACGTTAACGGCTAAAATAGGAACTCCAGCTTGGGCTAAATGTCTTGCACCAGTTAAAACCGTACCATCACCACCAAGTACTATGGCTAAATCAATTTCTTGAGTAGCCGAAGCTAAAAATACCGGATATGGATTGTCTTTAGGACCGCTAGGACCCATTAATACATGACATTTACGATGCTCTAACTGTCTGGCACAGATTTCAGCCCAGCGTTTGCTTTGGGGGTCTCGCGCCTTATAGGCAATAATTACTTGCTTAAGCTCCACAGAACTACCATTTTAGGAGGTTAAACTGTTCCATATCTACGGTATCGCGATTACGATAAATTGCCAATACAATCGCCAAACCGACTGCTGCTTCTGCTGCTGCTACAGTAATTACAAATACGGTAAAAACCTGACCCTTAATTAAAGTTGAATCCAAATAGTTGGAAAAAGCCATTAAATTCAAATTAACTGAATTCAGTAATAGCTCAATCGACATTAACACTCGTACCGCATTACGACTGGTGACAATCCCATAAATGCCGATACAAAATAAAGCAGCAGCTAATAATAAAAAGTACTGAAGTTGCATGATTTTTTTCTATTCCTATTTTTTAATCAGTTATCAATTACCAATTATCAATGACCAATTATCAGTTATCAGTTTCCACCCACAGAGTTTGGATTATCAAATGAGCTACGATTGGGTAGTAAAAAAATCGTAAATTATTTATTGATGATCCACATCCTCCGGATGAAAATTGTTCATTGTCAATTGATAATTGTTAATTGTTCACTGTTACTTGTCTTCACTTCCAGCAGACACTAATTCTCTAGGACGTTCGGGTAATTCTAAAACAGTTTGTGGCATCTGGTCTGAAGTTTCTTGAGGAGGTAAATATTCGCGACGTGCTAATATAATTGCTCCTACCATTGCCATAAGTAATAGAACGGAAGCTAGTTCAAAAGGTAACAGGAAATCAGTAAAGAAATGTTCGCCAATTCTAACTATAGAATTTTCAACAGGAGTTGCAGTCGATATACTCCAAGGTGTTGCTAAAACCATCGTACCTAAAAGTGCAAACAGTCCCAAACTAACCAATCCTGTTAATGCTTTTCTTATCCAAGACTTTGGTAAAGGAGCAAAATTTTCTTCCTTATTTACCAGCATGATGGCAAACAAAATTAGTACGTTGATTGCCCCAACATAAACTAGTAATTGGGCTGCTGCAACAAAATCAGCATTCAACAGTAGGTACAATCCTGCAATACTAACAAATACACCCGCTAGCATAAAAGCAGAGTGAACAATATTGTTAAACAGAACAACTCCAAGGGCTGCTCCAATCATCATCGTTGCCAGTATGACAAACGAAACTATCTGTATTCCACCAGCTAAATCCACTTTTTTATCCTTTGTTGTTGATTGTTGGTTGTTAGTTGCTAGTAGTTATTTGTTAGTTGTTAATTGTTAATTGTTAGTTGTTAATTATCTTTTTCATGATTAAATGTTCATTGAGAAATAATAATTAATAACTTATAACTTATAACTTCTAACTCATAACTCCTAACTCCTAACTCTTAACCTTTTGCTTCTTCTTTTTCTTCTACAAGGTCTTGTGGGAAAGAACCTGCACGAGGTGCATCTTTTGGTAAATCGTGGGGTTCCATTACACCTTCAGGAAGGTAAACTAATTCGCGTAATGGTGTCACCATTGGGTCATTTGTTACTTTATAAGGCAGGCGACCCAGAGCAACGTTATCATAATTCAACTCGTGACGGTCGTAGGTAGAAAGTTCGTAATCTTCCGTCATTGATAGACAGTTAGTCGGACAATACTCTACACAGTTACCGCAGAATATACAAACTCCAAAATCAATACTGTAGTGATTAAGCTGTTTCTTTTTATTGGCTTTATTAAATTCCCAATCCACTACGGGTAAGTTAATTGGACATACCCGAACGCAAACCTCGCAAGCAATACACTTATCAAACTCGAAATGAATCCTACCGCGAAAGCGTTCGCTAGGGATTAGTTTTTCGTAAGGATATTGCACCGTAACGGGACGACGCTGCATGTGGTCGAAGGTAACGGCTAAACCTTGACCGATATAGCGAGTAGCTTCCCAGGTTTCCTTACCGTAATCAACAACTTGTTTGAGGAACTTTAACATTGTGTCTCTCTCCTTAAAATTTTGGATTTTGCGGAAAGTTTGGGGGAAGAACATCTCACCCCCAACTTTTCGCAAAATCGTCTCATCCACCAAAAGCGACTGGAAAAGTTAGCTTTAATGCTGCGGTTAGCAGCAAGTTAACTAAGCCAATAGGTAGCAAAAATTTCCATCCTAAATCTAATAGTTGGTCGATGCGAACTCTTGGGACTGTCCAGCGTAATAAAATCGCTAAAAATACCAAAAAGTAAGCTTTGAGTACAGTCATTGTGATACCCAATGAAGCTGTTACTACCTGCAAGACTGGATTAGCTTCACTAACTCCCAACCAACCAGCAATTAAATTCAAGGGAATCGGGAAATCCCAGCCACCAAGATATAAAACAGATACCAGTAAAGCAGATAATACTAAATTTACGTAGGAACTTAAGTAAAACAAAGCGAATTTCATACCAGAATATTCGGTTTGATAACCTGCGACTAGTTCCTCTTCTGCTTCTGGTAAGTCAAATGGCATACGTTCGCATTCTGCTAGAGCTGCTATCCAAAAGATAACGAAACCTGCTGGCTGTCGCCAAACGTTCCAGCCTAAAATACCGTAACCCGATTGCTGGTTAACAATATCAACGGTGCTGAGGCTATTCGACATCATCACCACTGCCAATACCGCAAGCGCTAACGGAATTTCGTAACTAATTGACTGTGCTGCTGCTCGCAACCCTCCTAGGAGAGCGTATTTGTTATTTGATGCATAGCCAGCCATCAGTAAACCAATGGGCTGAATCGAAGAAAGAGCAATCCATAAGAAAACTCCCATCCCCACATTGGTGATTAGTAAATTTTGCCCAAACGGCACAATTAAATAAGAAAGGAATACCGGAAGCACCACAATTATCGGACCCAGAGTAAATAACCAGGGGTCAGATTTAGCCGGTATCACGTCTTCCTTAAAAACCAACTTTAAACCATCACCTACGGGTGCGAGCAAACCCAAAGGTCCGATAAATTCTGGTCCAATTCGCTGCTGGGCTGCTGCTGAAATTTTTCGCTCTTGCCAAACACACACCAGTACTCCCACTGTGGCACCGATGAGCATCAAAACCATAGGCAAAGGCATCCAAATGGCTTTAGCCGTACCCGCAGGTAGTCCCAAATCCATCAAACTTTTAATAAAAGTTCCTTGCAGATCAATTCCTGAATTCATCTCTATACTCTTGAAGTTTACTCAAGCTTAACGAGTTCCCATTAACAATTTTTCATGGGTTCCCTTGACAAAACTCACGATAAAACATGAGATTCTTTATCGTTTGGGAAATACCTAAATAAATTTCAGATATAACTCAAACCTCTACCAGTCAAATAGCTTAGCCAAATTCAACTGTAGAGTTACAGGCAGTGCTTATTGCCTTGCTAATCTCACCCTTTTCGCACTTGTCCGAACTTAATTTTATGAAGTATGAGGTACTACATAAACACCTTCATACTTCAAATTCGGCGTTAGTCATTGACAACTGTATATACTTATTAATAACTGTAAAGCAACCAACAAAATCTTTACCTAAAAAAGGCAAAATTTAAGATTTTTTGCAATGACCATGCCTAGTATATCGCTCCAAGGCTTAGTGTTCTCTCACCCCAACGAGAGTTTCTATTTATTTTATGGATAAGGATTCTCGGTGGAAGGGATAGGGAGATGGGGAGACAAGGAGAGGAAGGGAAGAGTCAAGGTAGAAGATAAAGCACCTTTAACTCTTAACTATTCCCAACGCCCAATCCCCAATTCCCGCTATTTAAGCACGTTCGGTGATATGCACGTAATCAACGTTGTGGCGACCGTTGTAAATCTGGCTGGGGCGGAAAATTCGATTTTGTACTAGTTGTTCTTTCCAATGTGCTAGCCAACCAGCAACGCGAGCCATCGCAAATACTGGTGTAAAAAAGTCTGTAGAAATTCCTAATTTTCTATACACTAATCCAGAGTAAAAATCAACGTTAGCATAAATTCCTTTTTGACCAAGTTTTTCTTCTACTACACGCTCCATTTCTTGAGCAATGTCATAGTACTTGTCGTACCCAACTTTGGCAAATAGTTCTTCTGCCAAATTTTGCAAAATTTTCGCACGTGGGTCTTTTACTTTGTAAACGCGATGACCGAAACCCATTATCTTGGCTTTTCGTTGAATACAGTCCAAAACGTAAGGACGGACATTCTTTGTAGAACCTATTTCTTCTAACATCCGAATTACTTCTTCGTTAGCTCCACCATGTAAAGGTCCTCCTAAAGTCCCTACAGCACTTGCAACTACTGCGTAGGGGTCTGTAAGGGTTGAAGCCGTAACCCTGGCGCTAAAGGTAGAAGCATTCATGGTATGCTCGGCATGAAGTATCAAGCAGACATCAAATATCCGCGCCGCTATGGGGTCTGGTTTTTCTTCATGCAGCATGTACAAAAAGTTAGCAGCATAATCTAAATCGTCATGAGGACGCACGGGGTCATCACCTCGTCTCATCAACTCAAAAGCCGCAACCATTGTCGGAATACTTGCCAACAAGCGAACAACAGCATTTCTGATATAAACTGGATTATTCAAATCGCGTCGCGAATAAAATAAACCCAATGCAGCTGCTGAAGCTTGTAAAACATCCATTGGATGACCGCTTTCGGGAAAACACTTCATCATGTCCCGAATGCGGTATTTAATCCTTCTATTTTGGTGAACCTCATGTTCAAATAGTGCTAATTCATCCTTACTGGGCAACTCGCCCCAAATTAGCAGATAAGCAGTTTCTAAGAAAGTACTCTTTTTCGCTAGTTCTTCAATTCGGATGCCACGATATTCTAGTATTCCCTTCTGCCCGTCAACATTACTAATACTGGATTGAGCTGCGGGAACACCATCCAATCCGGGTTTAAATTCGCAAACCATCATGGCAATACCATACGAATGTTTGTGCATATTTTATAGAGTTAACTTACCAGAAAGTTTTACCTCTATAACAGTATTCTTTAATACAAAATTTATTTACTCGAAGGTTATATAGCTGTCAAATAAAATATCTTGGTGGTGTCAGCCAAAACATTTTACCGCGACCCAAAATAGAGCCAGTCTCTGGTATTTCTATTCCAATGGTACCTGCTTTTTTCAGAACTAAACTGTCTTTAGCTTCACCCCAGATCAGAATTTCTGCCCAATTGCTCAAACAAGGTTCATGTCCAACCAATGCTAAACGAGTTGAAGGTGAAAAGTTTCTTGGGATTAACCATTTTTTAATCCAATCCTCTATATCACCATTAAAAGCAAGCTCGGGACATTGTTCTAACTCCGAACTCAATCCCATAGAAATTAATATTTCTGCGGTTTGTTGCGCTCTTACTAAGGGACTTGTAGCGATTAAATTAAAACTTAAATCCAAGTCTTTGAAGCGTTGAGCAACTTTTTGTGTTCTTTTTTTCCCTTGTTGGGTAAGACTTCGTTGCTCATCTTTGATTTCCTCGGTAGATTCTTGGGCTATACCGTGACGAATTAAATACAGTTCCACAAATTTAGATTTTGGATTTTGGATTTTGGATTGAATCAAAGAGGATAGTTGAGAATTCTCTACTAACAACTAACAACTATCTACTATCAGCTAACCACTATTCAACATCAGAAGAAATGAGATTATCTTTAGGATTAACTAACTTCAGCAACTTTTGCTTGATTTGGGAATCATACACTTCCCATTTGAGTTTCGCATAAGCTGAGTCCTCATTGCTTCCAGATAGAAAACCCATGGGAATTTCAAAACCCCCTGCACTGGTACGACCACCACCGAAAAAACGACCCGTACTATCTTGTCCAAAAGCTTCTTTGATAAATTCATCGGGGTCCAAAGTTAGTTTATTAGTTCTTAAAGAACCAATCACTACTTCTAATTCCTCATCTTCATCGTGAACTATACCGTAAACTACTGCAGTGTGAACGTTGTCTTCAGTGACTAAAAAATCGGCAGCTTGAGGAATTGCATCTCTATCGTCGTAGCGTAAATAACCTACACCTGCTATTGAAAAATTATTTTGCACAATCCGATTTCTCAACGAACGTTCAATTACGTCCATCACTCGCTTTGAACGAGTCGCTCTCAATATGGTATTCAGCAACTGACCATCATAAAATCGACTTAGATAAGCTGCTGCCATAAAATCTTCTTCTTTTGCTTGCATCAATCGATTTGTATCTGAGTGCAAGCCGTGCATTAACGCTGTAGCACAGTTGACATGTTCGCTCATACTGCTATCTAACTGTAGCAACCCTGACTGTAGATACTGGGTAAAAATCGTTGCTGTTGCTCTCACCCCTGGACGTATGTCAACAAATTCTGACTTCAAATCACCTTGCAAATTATGGTGATCCACAATCGCGATTAACGGAACTCCTGCTTCTTGAATTGCATTAATTAAAGTAGAGGTAGTACCTTGATTATCAACTAGTACGTAACCTTGGTATAACGATAGGTCTCGATTTTTGAGACTTTGTAGGGGAGTACGGGTAGCCGGTAAACTTGTCAGCTTTACTAAAGCAATGTTTTCTTGATGGGAAAGAGTTCCAGCGTAAGTAATATCGCACTTAATATCGTATTGCTCGGCAATCAACAGGTAAGTCCAAGCTGAAGAAAGAGCATCGGGGTCGGGAAAATCTTGTAAAATAATTATCTGGCGCTCGTGTTTATGTGCTTCGAGCGTGTTCAGCAATTGTTCAGATTTCTGAGCAGCTAATGTACTAGCACGAGAAACAGTTCGACTACTAACATTTGGTGTTGCTGTCGCGACAGATTGATTCGGTGGAAGTGACACTTCCACCGAATCCTGGTCGATTTCAACATTTTCTAAGGTTGGGTCTAGTTTTAATTGCAAATCCTCAACCTGTTTCTCAGAAGAATTTCTTTGCATGGGGAACGGTTTGTGTAGCGTGAATGGTTTGGCTTCAAAAGTTTTTAGAAAACAATTTTTTTTACCTGCCACAAGCTACAATTTTCGCACTCTATGTAGCAAAGCGCCAATATCTAAACATATTACAAATTATTTTACCCAAGTTAAGGGACGTTGATTTTTCGCCGCTTTAAACTTTTAAATCTTCTTGAAAAAAACAATTAATTACCGGTAAACAGCATATTAGGCTCGCAAAAACACACTATGCTGTTTTTTAAACTGCATTAATTTTAGGCAAAAACTGCTTCACCAAGAGAACTATGTTACTTATTGCTTGATAATGGGAATTGCTGCAACTTGCACATTTTTCCCGTATGTAAAGCGCAGTCCGAGGGTGTAGATTCTCTTTCCCGATTACTGCCATTACCGTGAATTGGACAACTTTGACTGTAGTAATAACTTTTACAATGTCACGCATCAGCCCAATATTCCGAAAATCACCGAAGTCCTATTTTTACCATTTTGACTTAATCAAAATTGAAAAAGTCAATCGTTAATCATTATATTTTTATGTTCTACGATATTTAAATTTAGATGCACCCCACTTGCCGTTTTGTAAACATGATGTAAAATGTTAAAGTTCTTGTGACTAGACTTTTCGTGCCTGGTATATCTAAATTGCATTACTTTAAACCAGGTAGACAGTTGTCACCCTCGGTAAGTAGCCTATAAATTTTGCCAGTTGTTCTACGATAAAGTTAAACGCAAAAACATAAACGGCAACCAAAAATTGTTGCTTGATTTTATAGTAGCCAGCCTGCTAATAAGTAGCATATTGACTAATGCCTTCAAGGAAGCATCGTCATGCCTAAATCATGAGAACCACATTAATGTCAAAGTCCAATTACATATTTTTGCCACTCTTGATGCAAGCCACTTTTAAGATGCTTACTGACCTCAAAGTAGAGACTACTATAAGGTCTGCGCGGGGGATGATGTAATGGCATTTGAGCTTCTTTTGGCGTTCGATTACCTTTCTTGACGTTACAGCGGACACATGCTGTAACAATGTTTTCCCAGCTATCGCCTCCACGACGCGAACGCGGGATAACATGATCTAGTGTTAAGTCATCGCCCTTGTATCCGCAATATTGACAAGTATGACCATCGCGATGCAATATATTTCGACGGGTTAAAGGAATTTCTTTATAAGGAACGCGGACATAATAGCGCAACCTTATAACGGTTGGAAGGGGAAAATCTGAGTAAATAAATTTACCATTGTGTTCTACCCGCTCTGCTTTTCCTTTAATCAGTAAAATTGCAGCACGTCGCCAGCTCGTTATATTGAGCGGTTCGTAAGAAGCGTTTAAGACTAAAACCTTTCCCATTGATAGTCGCTCAAGGTATTAGTTTTACATATATTAACACGAATCCAATATAATTTGCTAGCTGAGTTTAATTTATACATCTATACATCCAGAAAGTTTTTCCATAACCAAGCTGTGCGGGGAAAACAATCAAGAGGTTATATAAAGCTTATATAAAGCGAATTAGATTCAAGCTGGAAACTCGATATTCCCAAAAAGAATAATATAAAAAAATATATTAAGAATTAACAACTGTATTACTTGTATTCTCTGCGTGAGTAAGGGTAAACTTCCAAATTAATCCAGGCAGCCGTTTGTTTTGCGAGAAGCAATATACAAATATTCGGCTAAGTGTTGCTGTATGGAAATCAACGACCCATGGTTGTAAACCGGGAGTTTCCAGCTTTTAGCGGGAGTTCCAAAGTTGACCAGATTAAGTGGTTTAAATTGGAGAGAATCAATGTTGAGTCACGAAGAGAATAAAACCGTTAGTTCGATTGCTTCTTCCGATAGTTATGCTTGGAAAAGCCAACGTGCTTGGGTTGAAATTAATTTAGCATCATTATCTAACAACATAGCTCAAATATGTAAGTTGTTAGGGTCGAAAACTCAGTTTATGGCTGTGGTGAAAGCTGATGCTTACGGACATGGAGCAGTTAGCGTTGCTCAAACAGCTTTAAAAGCCGGAGCTAGTTGGCTGGGTGTCGCTACAGTTCCAGAAGGAATCGAATTACGGGAAGCTGGCATTGAAGCGCCGATTTTAATTCTAGGTGCTACTTATACACCAGAGCAAGTTGAAGCAATCGCTCGCTGGAAATTAGAACCTACAATTTGCGATGCTAAGCAAGCTTTGATATTCTCTGATATTTTAGAAGCCACAGATTTTGGTTCAGCCTTACGAGTGCATCTCAAGTTAGATACCGGAATGTCTCGCTTAGGTACTCTTTGGCAAGATTGTAGTGAATTCGTTCAATTAGTTGCCCGCTTACCTCATCTTAGTATACAAAGCGTTTACTCTCATTTGGCTACTGCTGATAGTCCCGATAGAACTGTTATGGACTTGCAACATCAGCGCTTTAAAAGTGCGATCGCAATTCTCAAAGAGTTGGGAATAGAAGTACCTTGTTTGCATTTAGCTAATTCTGCTGGTACTCTAAGCGATAATTCTTTACACTACGATATGGTGCGAGTGGGTCTGGCGATTTACGGTTTTTATCCATCACCTCATCTGCGCTCAACTGTTGACCTAAAGCCGGTTTTAGAAGTGAAAGCACGAGTTACTCATGTAAAGACAATTGAAAAAGGTGCTGGTGTTAGCTACGGACATACTTTTATTGCGAAGAAGCAAATGCGCTTGGCTGTTGTCGGAATTGGCTACGCTGATGGTATACCCCGCAACCTTTCTAATCAGATGCAAGTTTTGATTCAAGGAGTAAAAGTACCCCAAATCGGAACAATTACTATGGATCAGATAATGCTA
This sequence comes from Cyanobacteria bacterium J06621_15, assembly GCA_038525335.1. Classification (GTDB taxonomy): domain Bacteria; phylum Cyanobacteriota; class Cyanobacteriia; order Cyanobacteriales; family Nostocaceae; genus Rivularia. Next base: position 29,698 of record JBCBHT010000018.1, read on the forward strand.
GACGTTAGCAGCATACCTGATGTGCGAGAAGGAGAGATAGTTACTGTTCTTGGCTGTGAAGGTAAAGAGCAGATTACAGCTGAAGATTGGGCTACTCAATTAAATACTATTTCTTGGGAAATTCTCTGTTCTTTCAAACATCGTCTACCCCGCATAAATCTCATTTAAGTCGAGGTTAGCGATTTTCAAACGATTGGAATGAACAATAAAAACTCAAGTATTAGCAAATATTCAGGCGCTGAAAAAATAGCTGTGTGAAAAATATTCATTTTATGGTATAGTATATTAGCTAATGCGGATGTGGCGGAATTGGCAGACGCGCTAGATTTAGGTTCTAGTGCCTCCGGGCGTGAAGGTTCAAGTCCTTTCATCCGCATTTTATTTCTATTCATTTAATTAAATAGTAATTTCTACAGAACGAGCAGCAATTGTTAACCTTCATGATGTTCATTACATAGATTCGTTCTCAGTTTCTATTTGTGGGACTCTAGAAAGCATTTAAATAATTTATTGTTTGTTCAACTATGCGCTTACGCTTCAAAAAAGTGTGTATTGATTTGTGTCTATTTTCATTTTTTCCTCTTTGTATAGTCTTCCTATAAACTCATACAAGGATAACTGCATGAATAAATCTAAATAAAAGAAAATAGAATTTATATATAAATATTCACTTTTGTAAATGCTAAGTTCGGAACATTCCAAGGTTAGTTGCTGCATATTTGAATAACATAGTATTTGTTAATGCTGCTTTTTTATAAAACTGTGGGTTCAACTTTTTGAGAGATACACAAAAAAGTCCATGACTAAAGCAATGCCTAATTAAGTAGAATATAAAACTCTTGTTTAAATGTACACAAGTATATTATTTATTGCTCAAAAAATTAAACTAATAATACAAGGTAGTTAACCTATTTATTCCGATTGTATTTAATTTAAATTTAACCTACTGTTAGTCACAAGTAATAAATCTGACTTAGCATACTTTGATATTTTTTAATAACAAGTATCTCAAAATTCGTAATTAACTCCGTAGATATAGAAACATAGCGAATTAGAACAATGTTAAGTTTAGTAATGTATAAACTTAAACTTTATCTTTATAGATACCTACTTTAATATGAAGGCTGAAATATTTGATTATTAACGATGTATTTGATTGTTCTTAAATAATAAATCCAATCATATTTTATACAAGGTAATAGAATAATTAAATATATTATCTATTGCAATCCTGACCATCGCACCCCGAGCAGCTAATTGTACTATACTTAAGTGGTAATACTTAATAACTATTACAAGCGTGACATTTAGAACTAATATATTCCTTTGAATGATGAAAGAACGTAAGTAAAATACTCAGTACCTTTAAGTAGTCTTCATAGTTTTTTTACTCGTTATCTAAAAATCTCTGTTAATCTCAGTACAAGTAAGTTGCATTGCCGTGATTAAAGTTTTGAGAAGAGTTAAATTACTCATAAACATTTATTTACTAATGTCATGCCACATATATAGATAATGTATATGGTTTTATTTTTTACAAGAATGTATAAACGATATTTTTTAATAAGCAAGACAAATAAGTAACAGTTGAACTGAGTTCAATTAAATTAAATACTGGTGAAAACAAAATGAGCGCAACACCTATAGATAGTTACAAAATATTTCAGAAACTTCATCCGTTATCTTTATTAGCACAGATTAGCAGCCGTCGTGCTACAGGTTGCTTAAGAGTCTTTACAAAGACTAACTCTTGGTCTATCTATATGGAAGAAGGAAAACTAACCTATGCTTCCTGCTCGGAGAAATTATTTGAACGGCTAGATACTTACTTGCAGCGGTTACATCAGCAAATCCCGACACTCAATAGTTCTTGTCGGGTGCAAATGCGAATGCTGTTTGAAAATAAAGATAGGCAAGAATCAATTTATCAAGCAGATTATCAAGCTATTTGCTGGTTAGTTGATGGCGATTATATCACCTATCATCAAGCAGAAACTTTAATAAATGAGTTAGCAAAAGAAGTATTAGAATCGTTTCTTACAATAAGAGAAGGAAGTTATGAATTTAGGAGTGAACATCCTTTATTAAACCTACCTTCATTCTGTCATCTAGATTTACGCTCTTTAATAGAAAGTGTCCAAAAACGATTGAGAAATCGTCGCGTTAGTCAAACATCAGTTAAACCAGAAGAAATTGCATCTGTGGTTAGCAGTACTACGGAATTATTAGCTGAGGAAAAACCGTTCACCACTGTTGAAAAACAGCAACCCCAACCAGATAATTTAACAACAGTAAAAGATAATCTAGGCAGCAACAATATAAACAACAATATAAATACTTCACAAAATACCAAAGAACGATTATATACAGTTGCTTGTATTGATGATAGTTTAACTATCTTGAAATCTATAGAACGTTTTTTAGGTAAAGATAAGTTTTCGGTTGTTAAGATTAATGACCCCGTGAAAGCGTTAATGCAGATTCTTCGTAGTAAACCAGACTTGATTTTATTAGACGTAGAAATGCCAAATTTAGATGGCTATGAATTGTGTTCCTTACTACGAAGACATTCGGCTTTTAAAAATATTCCTATTGTTATGGTAACTGGGAGGACTGGATTTATAGATAGAGCAAAAGCAAAGATGGTGAGGGCTTCTGGCTATTTGACTAAACCTTTTACACAGTCAGAATTGTTGAAGGTCGTCTTCAAGCATATCAGTTAACATATCAATATTTAACGCGAATAATAGTAACCTAATTTAATAGATACTGGTTAAACTATCTTAGGATATATAAAAATGAGCCTTACTTTACTTGGAACGATTTTAGTTGTAGAAGATTCCCCTAGTGAATTGGAATTAATAAGCCATTTTTTAAATGAAAGCGGATATAAAGTAATAAAAGCTACAGGTGGAACAGAAGCATTAGAAAAATTAGAATCAGAAAAGCCTGATGCAATTATTACTGATGTAGTAATGCCAGGAATGAGTGGTTTTGAACTTTGCCGTTCTTTGAAAAAAAATCCAGATACTCAAAAAGTTCCTATCGTTATTTGTAGTTCTAAAAACCAAGAAATTGACCGTTTATGGGCAATGAGACAAGGTGCTGATTACTATGTGACAAAGCCTTATACTCGGGAAGAACTTTTACGTGCCATTAAATCAGTAGCAATTTGAATCAATGAATAATTCAAGCATTACATTACGAGCGGGACAAAACCCAGAGCAAAATAATTTGGGAGATGGTTATCTCAAGTTTTTTATAAATCCTCAAACTCCTGCGATTTTATCAATGAACCAGACGCAAGAAGCAATGGTTGTGTCTGTAGAATCTGTAACATCTATGCCCAATATGCCTTTCGGTATTTTGGGTTTAATGAATTGGCGAAGTCGTATCCTTTGGGTAGTTGACTTACCAAAACTACTCAATTTACAATCCCCCCAGAATCGACCCCGGCAATACAGCGTAATTGTTGTTCGGACTGAATCGATGATTTTGGGTTTGGTAGTACATGAAATTATTGGCACACTTAGATTTAACAGTGAGGAAATTCGTTCTCCTATAGGTCAGGTTGCATCTAGTTTAGTTCCCTATTTACGCGGATGCATTGTTCAACAAAAAGAAATATTACTGGTATTAGATGCACAACCTATAGTGCATTCTTCTAATCTCCGTAGTGAGTAGGGTGTAATACAGAATTTATTAATGTTTAGTGTAATAATTTACCACTCCGGGGCAATTAATTTATGCTTAATAAAACTGATTCGGCTAAGAGTGGTGATGCTCAGGATAGGGCATCACTTATTTCATCTTCTAGTAAGACTGATAACGCAGTACAACTATCTTCAACAAAAATGACTGTAGGAAATACCGGCAATGTTTCCTCTAATGGTTTGATGGCTCGATTTAAACGTTTGAGCTTGAGTACCAAAACGACAATTTTGGCTATGACAATGGTAACGCTTCCCGTGCTATTAATTGGTACGGGTGCCTATCTTGCTGCAAGTCAATCTATGAGAAATAAAGTTTTTAATTTGCAACAAGCAGAAGCGAAGGGTTTTGCAGATAAAATTAACCGCTTTATGTTTGAGCGGTATGGTGATGTCCAGATTATCTCGAATCTGCCGACTATCAAAAACTCAGGCACGAATTCTGCTCAACTGAAAACAGTGCTGAACGATTACGTTAATACATATCAAGTATATGATGGCATCGGCATTTTTAATTTAAATGGAGATGCAATTATTCGGTCTCAAGGAACTAATTTTAGCAATCAAGGTAATCTAAATTATTTTAAGCAGGCTAAAAAAAGCAACAATGCTGTTATTAGCGAGCCAATAACTTCTAATGGTAATGGCTTTATTTATATAGCTGCTCCAATCAAGAATCCTGGTAACCAACCTACATCTGTAGTGATAGCTCGGATGCCAGTTAAATCATTGGAAAACGTAGTTAAAAACTATGCTGCTCCAGGACAAGAATATCACTTAACAAATGCTGAAAATCAAATTTTTCTGAGTGCGGAATCAGAATATATAGGTAATAAGCTTGCAGATGAATATCCACAAGTATCTCAAAAAGCCGATTCAGAACAAGCTTTTACAGATGTTGTTAAACATGAGAGCAATTCTAGAAATGAATTAGTCAGCTATATTCCTTCAGCAGCGCAAATAGAAGTATCAGGTTTACCGGATTTAAACTGGGATGTCATTTTAGCAACAGATGCTTCTACTGCATTTGCAGCGCGAGGAAATTTGTTGTTAACTATCGCTTTAGGGACAATATTAACAGCTATAGCTGTGGCGGTGATTGCGGCTTTACTTGCGAAACGCGCCACTCAGCCGATTTTGAAGGCGACACAGGTTGTTGCACAATTAGGGAAAGGTCAATTTAATACCCGTTTGAATGTGGAAGCAGAAGATGAAATTGGGCTTCTGAATGCTAACATCAATCAAATGGCATCCCAATTGCAACAGTTGGTTAAAGAGCAAGAAGCTGAAGCTGAAAGAGAAAAGTTAAAAGCAGACATTACTCTGCGTATCCGTAGAAGCCTGAAGCTAGAAGATATATACAAAACGGCGGTTAGAGAAATTCGTCAAGCCTTAAAAACAGATAGGGTAGTGATTTATGAATTTAATCCCGAAACTTGGGATGGTACGGTGGTTTCCGAATCGGTAAGCGCTGGATTTCCCAAAATGAAAGGAGCTTATATCGAAGACCCTTGTTTCCGCGAGCGTCAAGTACAAATGTATAAAAACGGTCGCGTGCGAGCAATTGCGAATATTTATGACGATGCTGGTTTGAAGAAAGCCGACTGCTACGTGCAAATGTTGGAAAAGTTCGCAGTCAAGGCTAATTTAGTAGCACCTATTTTAATTCAAGACAATTTAATGGGTTTATTGATTGCCCATAATTGCGAAACTCCGCGAGAATGGCAACAGCAAGAAATTGATTTATTTAAACAGTTAGCAACTCAAATTGGTTTCGCTCTGGAACAAGCCAAGCTATTAGAAGAAGTCGAGAAAGCCCGACAATCTGCTCAAACTGACTCCGAAGACGAAAGACATCAGAAAGAAGAGCTGCAAATGCAGTTGATTGAACTGCTTAGTGAAGTCGAAGGTGCAGCCCAAGGTGATTTGACGGTACGTGCTGACGTTACTGCTGGAGATATCGGAACAGTTGCCGACTTTTTCAACTCGATTGTGGAAAGTTTGCGCGATATTGTGACTCAAGTAAAGAGTTCAGCAACTAAGGTAAACCAAGCTATTGGTGATAACTCGGGTGCAATTAGCGAACTAGCAGATGAAGCATTAGCCCAAGCTGCGGAAATTACCAACACTTTGGACGCTGTTGATGAGATGACGCAATCAATGCAGGCTGTTGCCGAAAATGCTCAAGAAGCTGCAACAATTGCCAATACTGCTAGAAGTACCGCGACGAATTCTGGTAAAGCAATGGAATTGACGGTACAAAACATTTTAGGCTTGCGAGAAACCGTAGGGGAAACTGCGAAGAAAGTTAAACGTTTGGGTGAATCTACGCAGCAAATTTCTCGCGTTGTGGCATTGATTAACCAAATTTCCATGCAAACCAACCTACTAGCTATTAATGCTGGAATTGAAGCAGCAAAGGCTGGTGAAGAAGGTCAAGGTTTTGCTGTCGTAGCTGAAGAAGTAGGGGAACTTGCAGCAAGGAGTGCTGCTGCTACCGACGAAATAGAACAAATTGTGGAAAATATTCAGCGAGAAACAACTGATGTTGTCCAAGCAATGGAACTGGGAGTATCCCAAGTAGTTGAAGGGACGCATATTGTGGAAGATGCTAAGCTGTCATTAAGTCAAATTCTGGAGGTTTCGCGCCAAATAGATGACTTGGTACAGTCGATTTCTACAACTACAAATCGCGGTGTAGAAACATCTCACCAGGTTAGCGTTTTGATGAAAGAAATTGCTGCTGTTTCCCAGCGGACTAGTAGTTCTTCCCGTAAAGTTTCCGAATCGTTGCAACAAACCGTTGCAATTTCCCAACAATTACAAGAAAGTGTCGGTACATTCAAGGTTAGTCAGGAGTAATTGGTTACTAGCGTCGGAAGTTTGTGGTTATAAATAACTAATAACCAACAACTTGTAACTAACCACTAACAACTAACAACTAACAACTAACAGCTAATTACCGATGACTAATGGCTAGGGACAAATAATTATGTCACAGGACAAAGAATTTGAAATCCAGATGCAGTTTCTGGAGGAAGCTAGTGACTACCTCAACACCATTGAAGGGGTTTTGCTAGAAATCGACACCAGCAACCGCATCGATTTGGAAAAGATAAACGCAGCGCTGCGAGCCGCTCATTCCATAAAGGGGGGAGCGGCTATGATGGGATTTCGCTCCTTAAGCGATTTGGCTCACCGTTTGGAAGATTCGTTCAAAGTTCTTAAAACCAGGAAAAGTTCTTTAGAAGTAGATACCCAGTTACAAAGTCTACTTCTTTCTGGAGTCGATTGGCTGCGGCAAATAGTCGAATTGCATTCAGAAGGTCATGATTTAGAGGAGCAGTGGTTAGCAAGCTTCTGCTACCCAGTGTTTGAGGAGTTACACGAGCGTTTGGGTGACCCGACTCCAGAAGATGCTTCCTCAATGCTGTCTCCAGAAGACGGTCAAGACATTGTCCCGTTATTGTTTGAAACGGAAGTGGAAGGCTGTTTGCAGCGTTTGGAGTCAGTAGTGGCTGACACCGAACAACCTTGTTTGAAAGAAGAAGTGTCTATAATGGCTGCTGAATTGGCTGGTTTGGGTGAAATGCTGCAATTACAGGCTTTTAGCAGTTATTGCGAATCAGTTCAACATCATTTGGAAGTTGCACCACCCGAACAAATTCCAGAAATTGCCAATGCTGCTCTTGCTGGTTGGAGACGTTCTCAAGCTTTGGTTCTAACTTCTCAGATTGAAAGCTTACCTACACAGTTAGAATTAGGTGAAACAGAAACCGAACCAGCTGTTTTACCAGTGGAATTGCAACAAGATTCTCCGCAATCGTTAGAGATACAAGAAATACAAGAAGAAATACAGCAAGTAGCAGATAAAGCAGAAGAAGCAGAATTAGTAACGGATAAATCAGAAGAAGATTGGCTGGTTGATGATGTAATTACCGCTGATTTTGAAGCATTGGAAGCAGCTTTTGCTCAAGAAAGTGCTGCCAACGAATTTGATGATGTTGAGGTACATACACCCGCAAGCGCTCAAGAAATTCCTACTACCGATTATCAAACGTTTGTCGAACGCAAACCCGAACCAGTTGCTGCTTCTAAAAACGAATCGGCAGAAAATACAGTCAGGGTTCCAACCAAACAACTCGAAGAAATCAACGATTTATTTGGCGAATTAATTATTCAGCGCAACGGATTAAACTTACAAATGGAAAGATTGCGTAAGTTAGTTCGCAATCTCGGTCAAAGAGTACAGGTACTGGAACGGGAAAATCAACACCTGCGGACTGCATACGATAAGATATCTACTCAAACTACAGTAAAATCTACAATTCAAACTCTGGCTTTGGTTCCGGGAGATGTTGAAAATATTGATAGTAACCAGAATTACGATTCGGAAGACATCAATAATGGATTTGATGCTTTGGAGATGGACCGCTACAACGAGTTGAACCTGCTTTCTCAGGAAGTAATGGAAACTATTGTCATGGTGCAAGAGGTGACTACAGATGTTCAGCTTAGCCTTGACGATACGGATAATATTTCTCGGAAATTAAATAAAACCTCAAAACAATTACAGCGCAAGCTAACTCAAGTAAGGATGCGTCCGCTATCGGATTTAACCGACCGCTTTCCTAGAGCTTTGCGCGATTTATGCGTAGAATACGGTAAAAATGCTCAATTAAAAATAGAAGGTGGAAATATTTTAATTGAGAGAAGTATTTTAGAAGCTTTAAACGACCCCTTGATGCATCTGCTGAGAAATGCTTTTGACCACGGAATTGAAACTCCTGAAACAAGAAAGCAGCAAGGTAAGTCAGAACAAGGTTTAATTGAAATTAAAGCAGTCAACCGTTCCAATCGCACCGTAATTACCATGCGCGATGATGGTAATGGTATTTCTTTAGATAAAATCCGCAACCGCGCTATCGGAATGGGTTTGGATGAGTCTTTGATTAATCAAGCTAGTGATGAGGAAATATTATCGTTAATTTTTGAGCCAGGATTTACTACTTCCGACCAGGTGACAACATTATCCGGTCGTGGTGTAGGAATGGATGTGGTTCGTAACAATCTTAAACAAGTCCGGGGAGATATCAAAGTCGATACAGAAGCTGGAGTTGGAACCACTTTTACGCTATCGATGCCATTTACGCTCTCGGTTTCCCGAGTTCTATTAGTAGAAAATAGTAGAATGTTACTGGCTTTTCCTACAGATGTAGTCGAAGAAATATTCCTGCTTGACGATGAACAGGTTTTCCCCGTTGGTGGTGGGGAAGTTCTAAACTGGCAAGGAAAGACTTTACCTTTGATTGGGATTAGCGAGTATTTACAGTTTAACTGTCCTCGTTACGACAACCCCGACTTAGAAACTCCTCCAGCAATTAATGCTATGAGCGTGTTGATTGTGAAAAACGACAATCGGCTAGTAGCCATCAAAATAGACCGTTGTTGGGGAGAAATGGAAGTTGCAATTCGTCGTGTTGAGGGAGATATACCTTTACCCGATGGCTTCAACAACTGTACTATTCTTGGTGATGGAAGGGTAGTAGCTTTGGTTAATGTTGGAGAGCTACTTTACTGGATAGCTACTAACGAACGTACTCCTCAAAATAACCAATTACCATCAACAAGGTTAAAAACAGCTTTCCTCAATCAAACAGAAGAACAAGCTGTAGAACATGTAAGCAAGGGTAAAGGTACGATTTTAATCATCGATGATTCAATTAACGTCCGCCGTTTCTTAGCTTTAACTTTAGAGAAAGGTGGGTATTTAGTTGAACAAGCAAAAGATGGTCAAGATGCTTTGGAAAAACTGGAAAGTGGTTTAAGCGTACAGGCTGTAATTTGCGACATAGAAATGCCTCGGGTAGACGGGTACGGCTTCTTGGGTCGGGTAAAGGCAAATAACGACTTTAAAAATATCCCCGTGGCAATGCTTACATCTCGTAGTAGCGATAAGCACCGGCAATTAGCAATGCAGTTGGGTGCTAGAGCCTATTTTTCTAAGCCTTACAACGAACAAGAACTACTCCGAACATTAGACGAGATTATTTTTCCTGTAGCTGGAGTAAGTAATAATTAATGATGGAATTGTATGAGTTATGAGTTGGTTAATTTGCAACTTGTAACTCCGTTTTTTCTAAATATTATGTTGTTTTTATCTTGGTTGAGCAATTTTTCAGAGGGAACAGTAAATAGAGAATATTAGCTAAAATAGCTTTTAGATATTTACAAAAATAGGTAATAACTTCTTTATATTGATAAATTAATTATATATGAATAGCATTTAGTTAGTATTTTTTATTTTTTATTTAAATTATCGTCGAGGTAGGAGGGTTTAAAACCCCACCGTCAGTTGGAGTGTTCGTAATTGGTTGGGGTCAAAAACCCCATCCAATTACCTCTCCCTCTCTCCCTCACTCCCTCATTCCCTCACTCTTTATTTACAGCATATTTCATCTTTGTGAGGTACATTTGGGCGGACAGGGATGTCCACCCCACAATAATTTTATAATTTATAGTTGTACTTTATTTGCCTGCAATATGCTGTAAGAATAAAAATCCGGTATTGTTAATATCGGGTTTTTTTAATGTATATAGCAGTTTTTGGTTGAGTGAAATACATTTAAGACTTCATCCCGTCCTATCGGACACCCCTTTCCCTATCAAAGAAAGGGAAGGAGAGCGACTGTATTAAGTAGGTCGGCACTAATAAACATGACTATGTAACAAAATGTAAACTAACTTCAAAACCTTGCGATTACTTCGTTTCACTCCGTTCCACTCGCAATGACATACCTTGATTTTTTAACACCGACTTACTTAGTCTTAGAGTTAGTGTTAAGAGATATGCAATTAATACACTATATAAATGCATAACTTGTATCTTCATCTAATAGAATTTATCAAGAGACACCAGAATAATAGCTAAAGGTTGTTAAGTTTTAATATAGACATTTTCTTGTTAGAAAATTTACTTAAAAAAAGAATATCTTTAAAACAAACTTACAGCTATCTGCTTGATTGTTAAGTCATAATAATTGTTAATAGAATGTAATTACTTAACATTAAAGTTTATTTTAATAATTGTTGACCATTATCTATGAACTGAGTTATTTGATATACACAGATTTAAACTGTAATACTGTAAATTAATGAAAACGAAGATAATTGAAAATTTTGAACTATTCTAAGATAACAATTGCTGAGTAAGATTGTTTTCGCTTAAAGAGGTTGTATTAGAGCATGCATCTCAATAATTTAACCAATAATTCATAGTTTAACTAATTTTATTGGTTTAATAGTAAATACAAGTTTAGTAATGTAAATAATTACAAAAATCTGCTTTCAGTTTAACTGATATCTGCACGTACAGTATAAATTCGTATTAAGTTTGAGTAAATATTTTGAATCTTTTTATACAAAAAAATATTGTTAATATTGCCAAATTTTGTTCTAAATTAACTTAACTACATCCTTTATAGCGGTTTATAGTTAATAGTTCTCCAGCTAATAAACATTTCTTATTTTTCAGATACTTCTCTAACAAAATCAAACAGTCAAAGCAATGAATTATACTTTTAAAGTATCGCCACAAACTAGACAAGTTAAAACCGCTTCGTCGAAAACGCAAAATCCTTTGCTAAACAAGTTTTATAACTTACCAATCAGCCGCAAACAATTAATTGCTTTAATTTTCTGTCAATTAGTATCTATTTTGGGAATAGGTATCGGAGGTACCGTAATTATTACCCAAGGTTTGCGACATCAGTTACGCGAACAAGCGAAGTCAGAAGTTGCTGTATCGGATATTAATTACAATATCAAGATTAATCAAATGGGTTTTGGTTTTCGAGGACAATCAGATAATGCTGCGATTATTAGAGCAGCGATTCTGAATGATTCTAATCGTCCTTTAGGCAATAACTTAAGAGCTTCTGTCAAGCAAATTTTACAAAATGAAATAAAAGCCAGAAATATTGAATATGCGACTCTGGTAGGTAGAGATGCAAGAATTATAGTCAATGCAAATTCTGACCGTAGAGGTGAAACCTTTGGTTTGAATGGGTTAGTTAATCAAGCTTTGCAAGATGGTAAACAAATTAAAGCTAGTGCAATTGTTGAAGCATCGGAATTAAGACAAGAAAAACCACCCTTACCAGAAGGTGTTGATAGTCAAAATGCTTTAATCCGTTACACCGTAACACCTGTAACAAATCCTCAAACTCAAGAAGTTATTGGTGCTTTGATTTCTGGAGATATTGTTAACGGTAAAGATGCGATTGTTAAAAGTACTTTGAAAGCTTTTGATGGTGGCTATAGTGCTGTTTATTTAAGACAACCTACAGGAGAATTTGAATTAGCTACATCTCTTCAGACTAATTCCCAAGGAAATATTAATCGAGCTACACCTAATGTTCCTTTACCTCCGTCGGGTATATCTTTTTTAGAAAGAGCTGCAAAAAAAGAAGGTAAAGTTGAGACCGACCGTATCAGCGTAGGAAGAACTAATTATACAGTTGCAGCAAAAGCAGTTCCCAGTCAAAAAGGAGTAGAAGGAAATGAACCAGTCTATTCCGAGCAACCTCCAGCAATTTTAGTACGGGGAACTCCTGAAACAGAAATTAATGGTTTATTGACACAAAGTTTGTTATTACAAGCTTTTATTGTCTTTATTGCATTAATCTTTATTGGTTTTTGGGCAGTAATTTTACGTAGGGCGATGATTCACCCTATCGAAAACCTGCAAGACACTGCACAGAAATTTGCAAATGGCGATCGCACTTCTCGCGCGGAAGTTTTTGCTACCGATGAAATTGGCGATTTGGCTGTTAGTTTCAACACAATGGCTGAGAAAATTGACGAACAAGTCCGTCGTCAGCAAGGAGAAACCCAAGTCGCATTACAATTAACTCAAATCACCAACCGTATCCGAGAAACCCTGAATACACAAACAATTTTCGACACGGTAGTTACGAGTACCCGAGATACTTTAAAAGTAAACCGAGTAGTTTTCTATAGCTTAAATGAATCCGTTGGTGAGATAGTCGCCGAGTCTGTAGATTATAGTTTGAATACTGTCTTAGGTCAAAAAGTAAACGACCCATACCAGGTTGCAGAATACCCCGATGAGTACGAATTTGGTAGCATCAAAGCAGTAGAAAATATTCAAGATTTGCGTTTGACCCAATCTTACTTAGAGCAGCTAAAAGATTTGGATGTAAAAGCATTCTTATTAGCACCAGTTTATGTCAACAACAACCTATACGGTTTGTTTGTAGCTCATGATTGTGGTAGCACTCGCTCTTGGAAAGAAATAGAAGTCAACTTATTTAAACAGATTGCAATTCAAACTGGTTATGCTTTGGAGCAAGCAGAACTATTACAACAAATACAGCAAAAACGTAAAACAGCCGAAAGCAGTTCCGAACAAGAAAGACAGCAGAAAGAAAGATTGCAAATGCAGCTTTTAGAACTGCTTACCGATATCGAAGGTGCAGCATCCGGAGACTTAACGGTACGTGCTGATGTAATCGAAGGTGAAATCGGTACAGTCGCGGATTTCTTCAACTCCATCGTTGAAAGTTTGCGAGAAATTGTTACCGAAGTCAAAACATCAGCTTCTCAGGTTAATGATTCTCTGGGTTCTAACTCCAACGCTATCAGCAAATTAGCAGAAGAAGCTAAAACCCAAGCTTCCGAAATAAGTCGTACCTTGGATGCTGTTGATAGCATGAATGAATCGATGAAAGTAGTAGCAAAAAATGCTCATGAAGCTGCTATTGTTGCCAATTCTGCTGCAAATACCGCATCACAAAGCGGTGAAGCAATGGATTTAACAGTAGAAAATATCGTTCATTTAAGAGAAACAGTTGGTGACACCGCGAAAAAAGTGAAGCGTTTGGGTGAATCCACTCAAGAAATTAGCCGAGTGGTAGCATTAATTAATCAAATTTCCATGCAAACCAACCTTCTAGCAATCAACGCTGGAATTGAAGCAGCAAGAGCTGGTGAAGAAGGACAGGGTTTTGCGGTAGTTGCTGAAGAAGTAGGTGAACTAGCTGCGAGAAGTGCTTCTGCTACCAAAGAAATTGAGCAAGTAGTAGAAAACATTCAGCGAGAAACCAGCGAATTAGTTGAATCAATGGAAGTTGGTGTTTCTCAAGTAGTAGAAGGAACCAGAGTAGTAGAAGGAGCGAAACATTCCCTAAACGAGATTTTACAGGTTTCTCGACAGATTGATACCTTAGTAAAATCGATTTCCGAAGCTACAGCATCTCAAGCACAAACATCTCAAGAAGTTGGTCACTTGATGAAAGACATTGCTGATATTTCGCAACGTACTACAAATTCTTCCGAGCAAGTTGCAAATTCACTGCAAAAAACCGTAGAAATTTCCCAACGTCTTCAGGATAGTGTAGGTACGTTTACAGTTAACAGTGAACAGTGTTAGCGAAGCGTGTCCCGGAGGGACATACAGTGAACAGTGATTAGTAATTAGTTAAACAGTTTGTTTTCATTTAATGTAGAGACGTTGCACTGCAACGTCTTTGTTTATTTTAATATTCGCAATATATAGCACTAAACTGTTGTGCATTTAATTTATATATTAGGACGGGCAAGGATGCCCATCCTACAAGAATTATAAAATTTAAGATTATTCAATTTAAATGCGTTTTAACTTATGTAATAACTACCATAATTATTTAACCTTTGACCTTTAATCTTCGCGTAGTGCTTTTGCTTAACCTGTAACTGGTGCATTATGTCAGTTATCCGTGCTACAGAATAAAAAATAGTATTTTTATATAAGTATCAATTAGCCGCATAATTTACAAATATTCTTCCCAAATAAGATTCAAATCATAATAATAAATGCATAAAAGAACTTTTGTTAGTTTAATTAGCTGGGTGCTGATTTCGTTTTTAACAGTAGTTGGTTGCAATCAGGTTACATCAATCACTAATTCACAAACTGTAGAGTTAACTGTATCGGCTGCTGCAAGTATGCAAGATGCACTCTCAGAAGTAGCAAAAGCTTATCAAGAAGAATTCCCAGATACTAAAATTACTTATAACTTTGCTAGTAGTGGTACTTTAACCCAGCAAATTAAACAAGGGGCACCAGTTGATATTTTTATATCAGCGAATGAGAAGTTTATGGATGAGTTGGAGAAAAAAAAACTCTTACTTTCTGGAACTCGTAAAAACTTTTTAAAAAATAATATTGTCTTAATTGTACCGAAAAAAGATAATATAGATAAAACAAATAATATTTATAATTTTCAACAGTTAACAAATCCAAATATCAAAAGATTTTCGATAGGAGAACCAGAAAGCGTACCTGCCGGACAATATGCGAAACAAGTCTTAGATAATCTAGAAATCTACGACAAAATTAAATCTAAAACAGTATTTGCAAAAAATGTCCGTCAAGTTCTATCTTATGTAGAATCAGGTAACGTTGATGCGGGTATTGTTTATTCTACAGATGCCAAAATATCAGGCAAAATCACAGTTTTAGCTACTGCATCAGAAAACAATCATAAACCAATTATTTATCCTGTAGCAGTAATTAAACGTAGTAAAAATCCAGAAACTGCGAAAAACTTTATTCAGTTTCAATTTAGTAACCGTGCAAAAAATACCTTTAAGAAATACGGTTTTCAAATTGCTGGCTGAAACAGTTAACAGTTAACAGTTATCAGTGAACAGTGAACAGTGAGCAGTGAACAGTTATAAAATAACAACTAACAACTAACAACTAACAACTAACAACTATCAACTATCAACTATCAACTATCAACTAACAACTATCAACTATCAACTAACAACTATCAACTAACAACTATTTACTTACTAAATAAAATCTAAAATTCGTCTAACTTCTGCGTATGGAATTTGACTTTTCTCCCCTGTGGATTTCTCTGAAAACTGCGACCGTTGCTACTGTCTTTGCTTTTTTTGCGGGGATTATCGCAGCAGGTTGGATGAAGCAATACAAGGGTAAGTTTAAGGGAATAATTGATGGTATTTTAACTCTTCCTTTGGTTCTACCTCCTACTGTAGTGGGGTTTTTGCTGCTGATGCTGTTTGGTGTCAACAGTCCGGTGGGAGAATTTTTTATGCAGTTGGAAATGAGTGTAATTTTTTCGTGGGAAGCAACTGTAATTACATCAGCGGTAGTCGCTTTTCCATTAATGTATAAGACTGTATTAAGTTCTTTTGAACATATTGATAGTGATTTAATTAATTGCGCTCGTACTTTAGGAAGTTCTGAATTTAAAATATTTTGGTTGATTGTTTTACCTTTAGCTTTACCGGGAGTTGCAGCAGGGACAATTTTGGCTTTTGCTAGAGCTTTGGGGGAATTTGGTGCGACTTTGATGTTAGCTGGTAGTATACCGGGAAAAACGCAAACAATGCCGATTGCGATTTTTTTTGCTGCTGAAGCTGGGGATATGAGTAAAGCTTTGATTTGGGTTTTGATAATGGTAGCAATTTCTCTTGCTGTGATTGCTACTATTCACGTTTGGGATAAATCGCAGCGTGTTTCTAAAAATATAGATGCAAGAGGTGTAAATTTAATTATAAAGTTGATTAATTTTGTGATTTTTGGTCAGTTTAATGATGTGAGATTTTTTGAAAATAAAAGAGTAGTAAATAAAAAACTGGCAATTAGGAGTAATGGATACAAAAATAAAAATTACCTGCGTGGGTTAGGTATTGGGAATATACATTCGGATGGAGTTTTGGCTTTTAGCAGGGTTCCTTCATTACGGAAAGAGGTTTTTAAAAAAGCATCATCACAAGAATTATCATATTTACCGTCTAATTTTCAAAAGTTTTCAAATAAAAATAATTCAAGAAAAGAACTAATAGTTAATATTGAAAATAATTTAAAAAACTTTCAATTACAAGTTGATTTTATAGCAGATGAAAATACTTTGGGAGTATTAGGTGCTTCTGGTTCCGGTAAAAGTATGACTTTACGATGTATTGCTGGATTAGAAAAGCCGAGTCGGGGGAGAATAGTTTTAAATCAAAGAGTTTTATTTGATGCTAAACGAAAAATTAACCTTCCCAGTCGTAAACGTCGGATTGGTTTTTTGTTTCAAAATTATGCTTTATTTCCACATATGACCGTAGCCCAAAATATTGGTTTTGGTTTGCAAGAATTATCAAAGAAGGAACGCATATCAAAAGTAAAACAATATATTGATATGATGCAGCTACAAGACTTAGAAAACCGCTATCCGCATCAAATCTCTGGGGGACAACAGCAGAGAGTAGCTTTAGCAAGAGCTTTGGTAATTGAACCAGAAGCAATATTACTCGATGAACCGCTTTCTGCACTCGATACTTATCTACGGAATCAAATTGAAACATTGCTGAGAAAAGTGCTTTCTTCTTATCAAGGAGCGACTTTATTTATTACCCATAAATTAGAAGAAGCTTATCGAGTAAGTAGCAATATTATGGTGATGTCCGAAGGGAAAGTAATTGCTAACGATACTAAAGAAAATATTTTTGAGCGTTCCCCGAATTTAGTAGTTGCGAAAGTCACCGAATGTAAGAATATTTCTCGCGCTGAAATAGTTGATAATCGGACAGTAAAAGCTGTAGATTGGAACTGTAATTTACAAGTATTAGAACCGATTCCAAGTAAATTAAAATATATAGGAATACGCGCTCATCATCTGAGGTTTTCTAACGAATCGAATCAAGAAAATACTTTTCCTTGTTGGGTTGCTGATATTAGCGAAACTCAACATAGAGTTACCGTTTATTTGAAATTAAATTATCCAGCAAAAGATTTTGAAGATTATGATTTGCAGGTAGAAATTTATAAAGAGAAATGGGTTTGTATTAAAGAGCGGGTTTTTCCTTGGTATGTGAGGTTAGAAGCAGGGAGATTGATGTTGATGGAGAGTTGAAAAAATAAATAAGTTATCAAAATATAGCATTCCTAAACCATTTGTGAGAATTTAGAAACCCGGTTTTTTGGAAAAACCGGGTTTCTGGCACCTAACTTTCTCACGACTCATTTAGGATTGCTATATCTTTTATTTCTTTGGAATGATAAACCCATATTTCAAACTTTGCTTGAGATGATAATTCTGATTGTAAAGAACCATAATATTCAATACAAAACTCTTCAAAATCATTCATTATAAGATTAAATATTTTCTCTGAAACCTGCCAACAAAAACCATATGCACGCGATTTGTAAAACTCAAGCAATTCATCAACTGTATTGCTCACCGTCCACTCTTTTGCAATCACATAATTTGATTGATAACCTTTGCTACAAAAGTAATCTTTTACATTCATTTGTTCGATTGATGAATCGAATATTGTTGAAGTTTTTTCTCCTTTGTACCTAGCTAAAATATCTTGAAAATGAGCTTGAAATTCCTTACGTGCTGGTGGATTATCCCATTGAGCATAAAGATAAAATCCTTGCGGTTTTAAAACACGAGCAATTTCATCAAGAAATATCTTCCAATCGGAAACAGCGTGAATCATATGAACAGTTAAAACAACATCAAAACTCCAATTTGTAAAAGGGATTTGTGAAACATCCGCATTTATCAGCCTCAAATTAGAATGAATTCGAGAGAATTTTTGCCTAAATTGGTTAAGCATTTCTTCAGAAACGTCTATTCCTGTTACAGGATAGCCACGTTTTACCATAGGAAAAATATTCAAACCAGTTCCAACACCAGGTTCTAGAAAAGATGTTTCAGGTGTTGCGTTTACTAATGTAAGAATAACATCTGCAACCTCCTCAGCTATTGATTCTGTTAACCAACGAGTTTCGTCATAGATATGAGCAATTTTATTATAGTAATTGAATTTCTTCACTCAAATAAACTCCATGATATATTTTAAATTACGTTGATATATAATATGCATGAAAGTAAGTTTTAATTATTACTATAAAGGAAAATTTTCAAGGTAAATTCTTGTTGCTTCTTGAAGTCCTGCAACAGCTTTTTCAATGGTTTCACCTTGGTCTACAGTACCAACTTCCGGACATTCAGCAATGTACATATCATCTGCTTTATGTACAATGACTGTAAAACTACGAGTTTTCATAATATTTAACTCCTTGGGATATTTTATTACAAAAATCTAAATATATTTCCTATGTTGAATTTACTTTAATTTCTACTCAACTCCTCCCCCAAACCCCTAATCGCTACACCAGTTCCTTCCTCGGACGCAACTTTTAAAAC
>JBCBHT010000019.1:0-48276 GCA_038525335.1 Cyanobacteria bacterium J06621_15
GTTCATCCTGAGCCAGGATCAAACTCTCCGTTTTGATGGATTACAATACTTATTCAATCGGTAGTTATATTTTTAACCACCAAGTACTGCTTTCTCCTTGACTGACCATTTTTAAACCTCGGTCATGGTTAATTACTTTACTAACGTAGACCACTTATGGTATACTGGCTTTCAAACAAATATATAATTTTCTTGGTTCGGAACCCTTGAAATGAAGGCGTTTCGCGCTTCCTTCTCTCAGGCACTTATACATAGTACCGAGAGAATATATTCGTGTCAATACTTTTTTTCAAGTTTTTTCTAATTTCTTTTTTACTGTTCGCTATAATCCCTGCGCTGCATCGATTTTAGGTGAGATTGTTTTTTAATTTTTGAATCCCTCTATGGCAGTTTGCTTATCTTCTTCCATAGCTATCAATATCCACGTCTGGCTTTTCATATAAATGCTTCTGAGATGATAATGAATTTATAAACTTGTTCAAAATAATTGAAAAGTAGGCAGAAGTTGGTACATGAACAGGCACCACTAACTAGGGATTCCGGGAAAAGTCTAGGAATTTAAAACACAACCCATAGAACTTAAAGACATGAGGTTTTACTGCTTGAATTTCAGAATTTAAGCAGTAATTTTAGAAAAAAGTGCAAGGGTTTTGAGCCAGCACATGACACAAGCTTGCAAAAGAAAAAGAGAAACAAAGTCTGAAATACTTATCCAACAAGACTTATAATTCTATCCAGCAAGCCCTAACTATACATACAGCATATTTCATCTTCATGAGGTACACTCTAACGGGCAGGGATGCCCCGCAGTCGCTACAACGGTCGTGTTCCTCCGTGCACGCCGCGCTGCTCTCCGTACTACAAGAGTTTTATAAAATTTTTTGTACCTCATTTACCTGCAAGGTGCTGTATCTTGCATACTATTAATTTGCATTTCTGGTTTCTTGCGAATCAAGCAGCTTACAAATCGATTAATTTGGGTGTAAATGGAATCACCTAATTCCCTATTGGGGTAGCAAGTTTTGCACGAGGAGTTCCGCCGCCGCCAATACTATCCGGGCTATTGTTCTCAACAATATATAATGCTTTAAAAAGTTTCATAAAATCATCGTACCATTTTCCGTTTTTAGTCTTGAACTTAAAACCATATTTATTACGAAATTCTTCAATAACTCCTTTTTCTACAGCAAAATAGTGAGCATCCCAAGCTGAATCATCTACTACATAGGCACCATAATCTTGCAGCGCGTCAAATAGTTTTTTCCCTGCTCTTGTTTGTAGCTTGAGGCTTCTCTTTGTCGTTTCTGGCGGAATCGCTAGCAAAGAACCCTGTACCAAAGAATGGTTAATACCACCGTAACGTTCTGCTGCATAGGCATCGGCTCGATTTGCTGGCCAACGATACCCTGGTGTTTGGTCATCGTAAAAGAGGTATTTTTCTGCCCAAATTAAAACCTTTAAAGCATGACGAATAGGTTTATGGTTTGTAAGCTCACCCTTACGAATCGAACCTCCAATCGAGGATAATCCAGAACCAAAGTGTGCACCACCTATTCCTTCTCCATATATATCTATATTTTTATACCTCCTGCCGTATACAGGACCTTGTTTTTCGCAACGGGCTAGAGGTGAAAGTTGTACTAAAGTTTTACCATCCGGCATTAAGAAAGCTGAAGCGTTGTTTGGTGTACGAAATGGCTTTTTTGTCGCATCTGGAACAATAAGACCATTGGGAATCGGGATAGCAATATCCATATACTTTTTACCCGTACAGCGACCTTCACCCCAAGCACCAGGAGCATAAACCTGACGCAAAGGATATTTATCTTTAAGCTTAAAAAAATATTCCTCATCTGCGGTTGCGAGCCTAGCTTTATTAATATTTGCCTCAAGGTAGACTGCATCGGAACCTATCGGCATGTTCCAAATTGATGTAGGCAAAAAAGGTTGCAAAAATTTATCCCTCTTAAGGGTTTTACCAAAAGAACTCGAGCAGATCCATGACAAAGCTACCATTACGCCAATCAGAAAAATAGCTAAAAGACGTAGCCTGAAGAAATTATTAAAACATGAAAATTTTTTCATTCTGGTATTGCGTGTATTTTGGTGAAAAAGTTAAGAAATAGTAATTTTTTTTGCCTTGATATACCTTGTTATGTTATGTGTCCCAATCACAATATGAAATAGTAATTATCAGCTTATTTTGCTTATCATTTCTTAATTTTTTACAAAAAAATCTTTATAAAAGTTATAGATTATATGTATTTATTTACTTTGCGCTATCTAAAATAAAAGGGGATAATTTTAAAGTAAAAATGCTTTGTTTGAGGGCTTTAGTCAATAGATACATTCATGATTGTAGATATTGTAGCAAGAGGTGCAAAGCTTTAAAACAACGTTGCTTGTTACCGAATCGCTACCCTCCGCTATTAATTAGAACCATTACAATCTCAACGCTAAATACTCTTCGCTCAACCTAGTGGTAAGAAAGCTATCAATCGAAATTCTTGACTTGCATTTATCAAAGTTTAATTAACAAAGCTATGAGAGAATATAATATTTTTTATACTAGCAATCACTTAGGTATTTTCTATCGTAAGCTTGTTTAAGCAATGTTTTTATGGAATTAAGCTATATAATTTCTGCCACTTCTAAATATTTTTGCTTCTGTTTATACAATACAATTTAAGTAATTATAGCATTTTGATTGCTTAGTTAAGTATTTATACTTTTATGTAGTAATATAAAATAATAAAAGATAAAAAGTAACTTTTAATAAACTTTGGCTAAAAATTGCAAAGTTAAATAGGAAAAGTTCATAAAAAAGTTTGTTTAACTGATGGGTGCCTGTAAAGGCTTGGAAACATCAAGTTTGATTTTTATTTTCATAGGTAAAGAGGTAATAAAGGGAAGTGAATTCACAAACCCTCACACAGAACAATCGTAAGTACGATGCACGTCAAATAGCGCGATTCTATCGTCTCCGTCCTTGGCTAGGTTGGGCACGTGCAACTACAATTGTCTTTAACTTCATTTGGTTTATTCTAGGTTTGAAGTGGGATGATTTGAGAGGAGTAGCTGAACGTAATAAGTTGAAGCGAGCCATTCAGCTACGCAAAATACTGGTACGTCTGGGACCTGCATTTATCAAAGTTGGTCAAGCTTTATCGACCAGACCGGATTTAATTCGCAAAGATTTTCTAGAAGAACTGGTCAAATTACAAGACCAACTACCACCGTTTGATAATGCTATTGCTCTAAGGCAAATTCAAACCGAATTAGGTCATCCAATCAAAGAAATATTTAGCGAATTTTCCCCTGCTCCAGTTGCTGCTGCAAGTTTGGGTCAAGTTTACCGGGGTCGCCTGCTCACTGGTGAAGAGGTTGCAGTAAAGGTGCAGCGACCAAATCTACGCCCAATTCTTTCGCTTGATTTATATTTAATGCGCTGGGCTGCTGGTTGGTTGGCTCCTTGGTTGCCTCTAAATTTGGGACATGACTTGACATTAATTGTAGATGAGTTCGGTACCAAATTATTTGAGGAAATTGATTATCTCAACGAAGGTCGTAACGCTGAAAGGTTTGCAAATAACTTTCGTAACAGCCCCAATGTCAAGGTTCCAGCTATATATTGGCGATATACTTCAACTCGCGTTTTAACTTTAGAATGGCTTAACGGATTTAAGCTGACCGATACTGAGAGTATCATTGCAGCAGGTATAGATCCGCAAGAAATTATTCAAATAGCTGTAACTACAGGTTTACAGCAGTTATTAGAATATGGTTTCTTCCATGCTGACCCCCATCCAGGAAATTTGTTTGCTATGCCTGACGGTAGGATGGGGTATATCGACTTTGGTATGATGGATCAGCTGACGGAAACCACCAAGGAAACTCTTGTAGATGCGGTGGTTCACCTGATTAACAAGGACTATATCGATTTAGCTGGTGATTACGTTAAGTTAGGTTTCTTGACCCCAGATACAGATATTCGTCCGATTGTACCGGCTTTGGAAGCGCTGCTCGGAGATGCAATCAATCGCAATGTCGGGGACTTCAATTTCAAGACCATAACCGATGAGTTTTCTAAGCTCATGTATGAATTTCCTTTTCGAGTACCAGCTAAGTTTGCTTTAATTATTCGCTCCTTGGTGACTCAAGAAGGTATAGCACTGTCGTTAAATCCTAACTTCAAAATAGTAGAAGTTGCGTATCCTTACGTAGCACGAAGATTACTCACTGGTGAATCGGCTCAACTGCGACGAAGATTAATTAATGTACTGTTTAAGGATGGTACATTCCAATGGGAACGCTTAGAAAATATGATTGCGATCGCACGTACCGACAATAATTTTGACTTGTTACCCACAGCACAAATGGGTATACAGTTTTTACTGAGCGACGAAGGACAATTTCTTCAACAGCAGTTGATACTCGCACTCACCGAAGATGACCGCTTACATGCTGAAGAAGTCCAGCGATTGTGGAATTTAGTCAAAGATGATTTAAACCCATCTCGCTTACTAAGTGCTGCTTTCGGAGTTTTGAGCCAGTTTTCTAGAGAGAGAGTAGCAGCAATACTACCACCCTTTAGTGCTTCCAGTTCTGCAAATAACAACTAGCATAGGTAGGGAAATATTGGGGAGTGATTAAAAGTTGCGAAACGATAAAACGTATATCTCTCCCCATTCCCCACAAAAATTTAGAGCTTGAGCAATTTTGGTTTGGTGAAGTACTAGTTAAATGCAATACTTATCAAATACCCTCTTAGTAACCAGCATATAAATTAGGAGTTTTCATGTATTACTACCCTTCAGAACCGCCATATTTTATTTTAGCTATTGGATTTTTTATCGCCGTAACTTCTGGTGCTGCGTTAGACGGAACATTAAAAACAGTTTCAAAAACATGGCGGAAAGCGGGTGCAGAATCTTCAGCACCTCGTTTCTCGAATAAGCAACTTATTATACCATTTGTAGGTATCACAATTGGTATTGGCTTGTTTCTTTGTTCCGGGTTAGCAATATTTGGTTTTCCGAACTGGTTAGCTTGTGCAGTTGGTGTGCCAATTACTCTTTTGACTTGTATATTAACTGCTTTTCAGTTGGGTAGTATGATGACTTATGCTGAAAGTCGAGGATTTAAGTCTTTGGATTTGGATTCTTTTAGTTAAGAGTAAAGGGAGTAGGAAATAGGCAGTAGAAAGTAGAGAAATAAAAATATTCGTCGTTTATAAGTTGTTTTGGTAAAAACTGATTTATGAATGGCGAATATTTTTTGGTATTGGTAAATTAAAAAACTTTCTTTTAGAGTGCTGTTAGCGATAGTTATTCAAAAATTTTCATGAAATTGGACGACATAGGCAAACAATTATAAATTGAATCATATTTTGATGAAATTGGGCGGTGACAATACGCTTTTTCCCTATTAAGGTCATAGACTAGATATAAAATATTGCCATTTTCTAGTGTAAAATCTTGGAGAAATTTAGTACTAGTAAAATGTCTGCCAAATAGACCAAATCTACAACCATCCGCAGACCAAATTATACGTTCCGAACCAGCAGGTTTAGACACATCAGGAGAACGGAAAATTTTAGTAAAACCCTTTTTTCTTTTACGTTGTAATCTCACTTCAAAATTACGGTCGATAAAATTCGGGGGTTCAACCAATAAAACGCGATTTTTATCGTCGGGAGACAAGCTGATTAGAGTCACACGTTCTCCCCATTTCTGTGTAATTTTTCCAAAACTGTCATGATATACTAATGCGTTATCAGCAAAGTAGATGACTGTAAGAGTTGTCAAACATGCTAATAAAAACTAATAAAAAATAGAAAATTTTCATAATTAAAAGATTATGGTGCATTGTCGTATTAACAACAACGCACCATAAATTAACTACACCTACTCCCTTTTCTAATTATTTAATTCTTTAAAGAACGCAACAAAGTTTTAACTTCATTGACGTTTTTTTGCCAAAAGGTTTGTTTGGGTTTTTCTGGAAATACTGGTGGTGGTAGTTGTGGGTTCAGGTTGCGGTAATGTTCCCAAATTTCCCAGTAGGGACAACCTGGTTCGATGCGAATACCAGCCCAATGCAAGTACTGTAATGGTTGATTAACTGTTGGGTCAACTAATTTGTGTCCTTCATGTAGGAAGTGAGATGTTCCTCCCCAGTTTCCTGGAGCTTTACCTTCCCGATTCACTATATTAAAGCGATTGGGAATCCGCTTGAGCAACATATAGTTAATAATTGGTTGGTCGGATGTTTTTTCGGAGAAATCAAAATATTCTGGATGTTTAGCACATTCTGCAAAGGTTTCGTATAAATCCTGTTCGGATATGAGGTTTTTCTTAGAACCCCAAAATCCACCGTTGAATATATCTTTAACTTCGCTTTCGGTAAAAACTTTTTCTGACAAGACTGTGGAACTAAATACGTTTCTGATTCCACCTAAATGTTGATAATCGCAGCAAATAAAGTCTGTATTTTCTAAGTAATTGAGATTATCGATAATTTTTTCAAAGACGACGATATCTGTATCTATATACAAAAACTCATCAAAAGGACCAAACCAACAAGCTTGTTTGCGAAATTGATTGGGACGAGCAAAGAATTTACCACCAAATGTTTCGTACAATTTATTAGACAAGCGGTCAATAAATTCTAAATCTTCGTATACTCCCACACCGTAATATTTACCAAGGGTGTCGGCAATGTTGTGATAATTATCATCATAGGGAATCATCACAATGGGAGTTTCTTTGTCGTGGAGACGAATGCTATTGAGTAAAGCAATAGCATGGTCGGTCACCTTATCATTAGCGATTATATAAATTCCTTTAGTCATGATTTATGCTCCAGCTTTTATTCCTAATCTTTTTAAAACTCGGGTGCTTAGACTTGGGGGTGCGTTGTAAGCTACGGGTTTAGTAGTGAATTTTGGACGCTTATCTGGTTCGTGTAGATAGCGGTAATGTAAGAAGGTTTCACGGTAAGGAAAATCTATATTTTCTCCACTACAAAGCCGTTTGAAAAATTTAGAAGATAAGCCGATATAGTGAAGATAAGTTAAACAGTTTCCTCTGTCATACACCAAGTTATCCCGTTCTTCAAAATGGGGTGATGTAATACAACATCCAGTCATTTCGTTTTCTGGTAAGTTGAAAGCAAAATTATAGATATCAACTTCCGAACGCATGACTAAATAGTTTAAAATTGTGTTAATGGGAGCATTTTGATATAAAATTTCTGCTTCACCATCTTGCAATTTAGATAATAGATTTTGACGAGTTTCTGCATCGAATAAATATTTTTTACCAGCGTACAAGCCAGTACAAAAAATTTCTTTATCAAGTCTAGACTGCGGAAAAATATCTAATAGTTTTTCAGATTTAGTGTTGAATACATGACTTAAGTCTTTATACTGAAAGTCATAAACCACAAAATCATTATGATTTAACTGCTCAAATATGTAATCGAGTGAATTAAGTACCAGAATATCAGCGTCTAAATAGAGAAACTTATCGAAAGGACCGTTAAAACCGCCGAATCTTCGATGCATTCCCAAACGGTAAATACCTGAAATACCTTGTTCCTGCCAAATTTTAAAAGCTTGTGGATGTGCTTTCCAGATTTCTGTAGAATAGTCTTCCCAAAGCTTCATTGCAGAATAGTCTTCAAATATTTCTACATTGCTTCTATTTTTGATATTTTCTCTTACTAGTTCCAAATCCTCATTATATGGAACAACAAAAATCGGATATTTATCACCAACATTGACTTCAATCGAATTGAGCAAAGCCACTACCTGGTCATAAACTCCATCGTTACCAAGTATGTAAATCCCTTCCGTCATTTAAGCCTCCATCAACTGAAAAAGGTTAGTTGTTAGTTGTTAGTTGTTAGTTGTTAGTCATTACCTATTACTTGTTACTTATTACTCATTACTCATTACTAATTACTAATTACTCCCTATTCGCTACTCCTAAGAAACATTCTTCACATATTTTGATAGCCATGAAATTAAATTAATTTCGTGTAAAATAATTTGTCTGGCTTCAGCAATAGCTTCTTTAGCTTCATACCAAGCATCATGAGTGGATGTAATTTCATTGATATAAGCTAATCCTTTTTCATCCATACTTGGTAATCTTAAAAAGCTACCTGGGGGTAATAATTTATCGGCAGCAGAACCACCATAATAAATAGGTAAACACCAAGCAAGAAGAGCATCCCAAAGCTTTTCGCTGACATACCAATCGTTATCAGCATAGTTTTCTACTGACAAGTTGTAATAGTAGGGAGCCATACCGTACCATTTATTACTAAGTTCTCCACTTCCACGCGCCCAATCGGGTAAACCACGTCCGTATAAATCAACTTCTAATTCACTATCACGCAACATTTTTAAAAATGCCAAACGCTTGCGATGATTCTCAGTTCTATTAATACCAGAAGTCACCCAACTCAGAGATTTTTCTTTTACTGGTGGTGGCATTTCATTTAACTCGCGGAACGAATTAGAGTAATACCAAATTGCAGGCATATAATCGGGATTTGGCGCATTATCTTCCGGTCCTGAAACGTAGCTACAGTAATCTTGAGCATGGCGATAATGTCTTTTATGAGCTTCCACAACTTCTTCTAAAGGTGGTTCTCGTAATAGATAAATAACTTTTTCTTTGGGCATTCCTCGAAGTTTTTCTTGGAATTTTTGCTGAGCTTGTTGATATTGAGCTTGCGGTTTTTTATTCTTCCAGAACAGCAAATGTTTATGCGGTGGTTGAGGAAAACTCGTGTAGTTATACATCAACAGAAAATCTGGTTTTGGATGAGTTGCAACCAGTTGAATGTTGTCCCAAATACCGAAATGACCGGGAGTTTGTTGCCACAGCCAATCAGTTCTATTCTCTAGAGCATTGTAGCTGCTCATCATACCAATTTTGATTTTATCTGTAGTCATATGATTATTTGTATTAATTAGGGAATAGGGGATTGAGAATAGGGAACAAAGGTAGAATTTTTATAATTGTTAACTGTTAACTGCTCACTGTTGACTGTTAACTGATAACTGGTCGAAAAGATTTATCAACGTAGCTGAGAATTTTTTCGGCTCTATTTTCCCAGGAAAATTGTTTGACGAATTCGATGCTGTCGGAATGACCTTCAATTTTTCGGGGATGAGTTTCTAATACTCTTTCTATTGATTGAGCAAATTCAGTAGCACTATCAGGTTCGCACCAAGCTGCAATTGCTTTGGTATTCTCAAATTCTATTAGAGAAGGAATTCTAGTAGATACGATGGGAGTTCCGGAAGCAAAATAATCAAATAGTTTTAGTGGAGAGGTAAAAGTTGCAGCAGGACCTGTACAGTGGGGATGAGCTAAGATATCGGCTGCTTGTAGTAATGATGCTAATTCTTGTTGTAAAATAAAGCCGAGAAAGGTAATATTATCAACTTGCTTTTCTTTGGCTAATTGCTGATAGTGAGTTACTCGTTCTTTTTTACCTCCCGCACAAACAAATTGAATTTGAGGTAACTGTTTGGCTACTTCAATTAAAATATCAATGCCTTTAAAATGTTCTAAAGCACCAGAATAAACTACTAATTTTTCTCTACCATTTTTGAGTAGTTTTTTGCGCCATTCTGCGGCTACTTCTGGATGTCTTTCCATGAATAAGCGATTATAACCGTTGTGCAGCTTAACTACTTTTTCTGGTGGCATTCCATTAGCAATCATGCTTTCTCTGACTGTATCGGCTACCGTTACAGCAATTTGGAATAAAGGATTTTTGACTATTTCTTGTACAAATGGTTTGTCTTCATGGTGGTGGTGTTCGTAAATCGCAGGAACGCCATTTTTAACAGCAGCCTCCACAAAATTCCAATCACGACTGTGAACTATTTTAGTAGTAGGAAGAATATGAAAACGAAAATAATATTTTGATGCAATAGTATTAGAACTAGTAAATTTACTTTTTACATAGTCAATAGGAAAAGGCATCGGTAAAGGAGATACTTTCAGTTTTTCCTGAAGATTGTAATATTTAATCAGTTTGTCAGGTGTTTTTCTTGGTCGAAAAGGTCTAATTAAATTAATTGGATTTAAAGCTTTATTTCCTTTTTCTGGATAAATCAATACAGTTGGGTAGCCTAAATTAGCAACAGCATTAGCTGCATTTGTCGATTGAACTAAATGAGCTTCTGGCTTAGGTATTTCGTCTTTTATAAAGTAAATATAGTTTTTTGATTTGGAAGTTTTCATGGTATTTAGTAATAAGGAAACAGGGAACAGGGAACAGCAGGTAGTGAAATAGAAATCGTTATTTAGATAATTTAATTTTGTAATTGAAGTTTTTTTATAAGAGGGATAATCATTCTACTTTCCTCACGAACTAAAGAAATAATAGATGCTGTATCTTTCTTAGTAGATAAACCTACTCTTTGAGATAAAATAAGATGTGTTTCTAGCTCGTTAATTGACCCTTGGGAAATATTTAGAAATCTAATGTAATCACCTGTAGTTCTTCTCCCATATCCTTCTGCAATATTGGCTGGAATCGATACCGAAGACCTTCTTGTTTGTTGCACCATGCCGTACAATTCATCTCTAGGAAATAGTCTGGTCAAAAAATAACATTTTTCTGCTAAATCCATACCTCTTTGCCAAATTATTAAGTCTTTGAAATCAGTTATTTCTGACATTTAAAAGCTTCCTCACCTTACTCTTTTTCTATTCCCTTCTGTTTCCTGATTCCTGTTCCCTGTTTCCTGTTCCCTGTTCCCTCCTAAGCCTTAATCCCATCTTCAAAATTTTTTAATTCATTAAGCAAATTTAAGGCTGATTGATAAGCTTCATTAACTATTTTATTTTGCGATTGAGTATCATCTTCTTTTTTATTTATTAATGAGCCTAACGAATGAAGTATTGATTCAGTATTGCTGCGGAAGTCTTGAGAAATATTTTTTAATTCTTGTTCTGAAGTTGATTCGCTGTGAATCTCGCCGACTGCGGGTACTAATTGATAGCTTTTTTGCAAGCTATAAATATCGTCAAAAACATCAATGAAGCTAATAATTTTCCAAGCAGATTTATAAGCTTCTTCTAATAATTTCTGGTTTTCTTGAACATTTTCTGTCGGATTCTCAATTAATAAAAGTAGAAAACCAATCATCGAATTTAATCGGGTTCGCATTTCGTAAGATACCCGTACCAAACTTTGTTGATGCTTACTTTCTGTTTTATCTTCTTCCCCAAACTGCATTAAATAAAGTCGTTTGTAGTAACCATCTTTTTGCAAAAGCTCGTAATGGGTTCCTACTTCCATCACTCTCCCTTGGTCTAAAACCGCTATTTGGTCGGCTTTTTGCACTGTAGAAAGACGGTGAGCGATTACTAAAGTGGTTCTATCCCGGCTTAAATCATCAATTGCTTCTTGTACTAATCTTTCGGAAACGGTATCTAATGCTGAGGTGGCTTCATCTAGAATTAGAATATCTGGATTTTGTAACAAAGCTCTTGCTATTGCTAATCTTTGCCTTTGTCCTCCAGATAACATTACACCGCGATCGCCAATTACCGTGTCAAATCCTTGAGCTAGTTTGATGATGAATTCGTAAGCATTAGCGCGTTTGGCTGCGGAAATAACTTCTTCATCGCTAGCTTCGGGTTTACCGTAAGCAATATTGTTTTTTACGGAATCATTGAATAGGAAGGTATCTTGAGAAACAATTCCCATTGCTTTTCGCAGCGATTGGATATTAAATTCTCGTAAATCAGCGTCGTCAATGGTGATTTTACCGGAAGTGGGGTCGTAAAATCTTGGTAAAAGGTCAGCTACAGTAGATTTTCCTGCACCGGAACCACCTACCAAAGCTAAGGTAGTTCCACGAGGTAAATACAAATCCACATCTTGAAGGATTAATTTGTCGTGGTTGGGGTAATTAAAAGAAATAGAATTAAAATGAATTCCTTTTTCTAATTTAGTAAAATTAACATCACCGCTACCCATTAAAGGCTTATTCTTAATATCTAAAAAATCTGCAATTACGGCAACGCTTGGAGATGTATTTGCAAGATTACTTCGTACTGTATTCAATTGAGATAGTAACGGTAGAACTCTTAATAAAACGAATAGATATACCAAAATTCTAGGTAAAAGCGAGGAAATTTGGTCTTTAAAAATAATCCTACTTAAAAAGACTATTCCTAACAACGACATAATACCAAGTACTTCACTTACTGGAGCAATTGCTTCAGAATTAGCCTGGGATTTAAAATCCGCTGTTTCACGGTTTCTAATTAATCCTTTGATTCGCTGAAATTCTTTATCTTCGTTACCAGTTGATTTAACTAAACGTACTCCATTTAAGGTTTCTAATAATGCAATAGAATAACCTTTTGATACCTCACTTAATTGTTTACCAAATTTTTTAGAACGAATAATCGCATATTGGTTAACTACCATTATTAGACCTAATAATAAGGTCGCAGCAATAGTTAACTTCCAAGCAGTAGATAGCAATATTCCAATAAAAACTAAAATAGTTATTACTAGAATAACCATTTTTATAACATGCCTAATAGCGCCAGCAGCACGACCGGTTTCGACTCCAAGACGGTTGATTAAATCACCAACTTTCATCCTGGAATAATAATCTATATCAACATCTAATAACAGCTTGACTCCTGTTTGACGAATATCCGCTGTTATTCTCCGCGATAAAGTACTTGAACTTAAGCTACTAGCGTATACAGCGGCATTCTTTAAAATAATTGTTAAAACAATTGCTCCTGCCATCAATATAAATCGATAATTTTCTGGAACATTATCGAATGGATGCATAATAGCCTTGAGTAGCAGAGGCGAATCTTTTAAATCTATCTCCTGTCCTAAAAATCTTAATAGTACGGGCACTATTAAAGTGACACCAATACCATTAAATAAAGCTCCTGAAAATCCTAGTAAGATTGATACGATAATCCAACCTGGATAGGGTCTTGCAAATTTATATAGTAGCTTTGTTGTAGACATGTAGCTTTTACTTAATTCTTATATTGTTAGATGAGATAATAGTTATTTTAATCTGTTTTTTAATAATATTTGATATATATATTATTGATATTTTTTTGATATATTGATAGATAATTACTAGATAAATTAATAAATTATAGACTAGATATAACTTTTGATAAAGTTGATGCCATTGCGTCAATACTATAATTTTTAATACACCTTTCTCTAGCTCTTTTACCTTTTTCAATAGCTTCCTCAAAATTCTGGAAAATATAATTGATTTTATCAGCTATTTCCCCAGGATTACTTGAATCAACCGTATAACCAGTATCAGCTAAAATATCTGGTATATCACCTACTTTTGTTGCCAAAATTGGTTTTGCCATTGACATTCCATCTGTTAGCTTTAAAGGAAACTGAGCCAAAGCTGCTGGAGTATCTCTTTGAGGAACAACAATTACATCTGCTGCTGCAACAATATCTGGCATTTTATGAGATGGCTGTTTTGGTAATTGAACTATCCAACGTCCCCATTTTTCTATTAATTGAGCATCATAATCATCATAGGGACTACCGCCAACAATTACCAACTTTAAAGTAGAATCGTTTAATTTATCCAAAGCAGTTAAAACATCTTCTACTCCTTTATAAGGTCTAGGGGCACCGGGGAACATTAAAATTTTATGCTCAGAAAGTCCGTAGCGCTTTTTGCTTTCTTGAGAGTTATAAAGCTCGGGATTGAAAAGCGAAGTATCTTTCCCATTCGGAATATAAACTCCACCAAATCGTTTTTTCAAAAATTGAGTATGAATAGTAATTACATCTGCCTTGTACGACATATCTTCCATCCATTTCAAATAAAGCTGATGGTCTGGATATCTCAAAGCTCCTTCCGATTTCAAAACATCTCTAGCAAACTGTTTTAAAGAAGGACGGTACCGCCATTTTTCACCACCAGACCAACTTAATTCCCAATCGTCAATATCAAGAATTATCGGCTTTTTAGTCTTTAATTTTTTCAATAAAGATAAACCAAAAGTAGTCGCTTTCGGTCTCATAGCATAAATAATGTCACCATCTATTTTTTTAACCAATTGAGAAGCTGATGATAAAAATCGTGGATAATTATAACCATTAAAACTAGAAACTTGAATTTGAGATTGAGGGCTTACTGCTGATTCATTACCAAAAACAAATCCTAAAATTTCAACTTGATATTCAAGCTTTTGCAGTGCTTGTGCAAGTAAAAACGAACGAACACCACCACCACCCCACCTACCCGCACCAGCACTAGATAAGTCACTCACAACTATAGAAACTTTTAGTTGCTTTTTGCTTTGCATACTTCTCCACAGCAATTAAGTTCTGCCAATTTGCAATAAAAATATTAGTAGAAGCCCTTAGCCAATTTAGATAAAGTTCTAAAAGTTTGTATATTAAAACCTAATATAAAATGACATTTACCCTTCGGTTTATTGTATAAAAATACGAGTCATAGTCTAACTCTGTATCTACGACTTATCCTAGAGCGAATTTACTGATAGTTTAAAAAAAACATCAAGGATTATATTTTTAGTTGGGTATTCTTACGGTTAGATGGAATACGTAAGTAGTAAACTGATATGCAGCTAAATCATGTAGTGCGAAAAATTTGAGGTTTTGTAGTGCGTTAACGTTAGCGTAGCGTTTACGCTAGGACATCCTAGCTCCTTAATATTATGTAAATTAAGTGCGTAACTACCAGGACTTAAGCAAACCCAAATTGTCATTGCGACCGGAACGGAGTGTAGGGAAAAAATTTCAAGAACTCTGCGATGATCCAAAGCTTCGCTGAATAGGTAGCTTTCACGCGGAGGGTGCGGCTTATCGCTCGTAATGACGGAATTAAATTGCTTTTGCGTTAGTCCTGATTACTTAGGCAAAATTGATTGTGCATTTGTCATTGCGAGTGGAAAGGTCTAATATTACCTCGCTGAACTGCACGCAATACCTACCTATGCCACTTAACAGCTTAATATGGCATTTCTGTATAAGCGTTGCACAAATGAAATTACACGCAAAGTAATTTATCTAGCAAATTAATATACACACATTGAGTAAAATACGTACAATTAGCTATTTTTTATACGTAACCTGACTAATAAGCTAGATAGTAATCGCACAAATTACGTAATATTCACAGTGCTTATATGCGTTTTTCACATATGGTTTGTTAGAAATGATTTACGACACATCCATCTACCCATAAAAATACATATGGAAAACTTTGGTATTTACACCCTGGCTAATGATGTAGTATTCGACCAATTAGTTGCGCTCTTAAACAGTATCGAAGCTAATATAGGTTACAATATCCCAGTTTGTATCATTCCTTTTGACAATCGTTTAAGTCGAGTTAAACAAGAAATTAGTTTGCGTTCTAACGTAACTTTGTTTGAGGATGAGTCTTCGATTGAGCGTTGGGAAAAGTTTGCTCGTCGGTTTGCGAATGCTCACCCAGAAGCGTTGCAAACTCAGCAATTACATCCAAGATGGTATGGGGGAAAACTGCATCGCAAGTTTGTAGCTTTTGACGGACCTTTTGAGCAGTTTGTATTTTTCGATGCAGACAGCTTAGCGATGAAACCGATTAAGGATGTTCAAGAAAAATTACAGACTCACGATTTCGTTTTTGATGATTGGGAGCATGCAAAATCTCGCGATAAAGCAGCATTAAATATTCCCTTAATTGAATCCACAGGTATATTTACTGAAGCTGAAATACAACCGTTGCTGCACTGTTCTAGCTTTTTCGGCTCGAAACGTGGTATTTTCAATACTCAAGAGTTAGATATGTTGCTGAACCGTTTAACTGAAGAAGGTGAAGCAGCTTGGGTAAACGGTCAAGCTTGGTGGGACGATGCTTTTCTGTTTAACTACATGACACTTAGGTCGGAACGGTCGCAGTTTAATTTTACCCTTAGTTCTGATAAACAGGATAGATGCGGTAACTGTGCAAATGCAGACCCATTTGTCGCTATTGATAACGTTTTGTTTAACCAAGAGGGACTCAAACCCATTCATCGAATTCACTATATGGGTTATCCCTCAATTGATTTTACAAGATTGTCTCAAGGAGAAGATGTGGATATCCGCTTTAAAGATATCTTTTTACACTATCGTTTCCTCCAGCAACCTCTTATGAAACCTCTCCAGTTAAAATCACCTAGCTTTCAATCAAAAGCTAGTCGATTAATGAAGAGAGTAACTAAAAAAGTTGCGAAAGTCGCAAGTATAAAGGGTAAATTTACAACTTATTTCCCTGTTTAAATATACCCGAAGAATATGAGAATAATAATGAATAAATTTTCTGCTATGAACTGACCAGTACAAGATTCATAGCAGAGTAAGAACTATGTAGTGGTATGATTTTGTAATATAGATTCTGACAAAGCTGAGTTAAGCAGCATACAGGAAACTCTACTCTACAGCAATCTATTATGGATACAACGCCTTGAAAATAAAGGCAGTATTAAAAACATTTAGCCAAATTTAATTGTTCTAAATTTAACATTCATTTCATAATAATTATATACACAAATGTTCTAAATATGTTATTCTCTGTTCATACATCGGTATAATCACTGAATTATAGTAGTTTTCTAGAAATTAACGACTATCAGGTTGCATTTTTCCGGAGCGGTAAATCGAGCTACAAGCGTCAATTAGTGATAGAAGCAGCATTGCTGAAAGATAAAAGGCTTTCAGTTTTTGAGCTTTGGCATAAAAGCTATTAATAAATGTCTTAAACTATTGCTATGTTTATACTTGTTTTTATGCTTGAAATGCTAAATCAAAAGTTTTCAATTTTTATTTAGCTATATAAGTTATTTATATTTACTTTAGGCTTTATTTAATCATATAAGATTCAGTAAATATATTCTCTTATCAAGAAGACTTCATCTTTATCGCACGTTATTTTTTGAATTAGTTATTAATTAACTATTTGAAAGGTTCAGATAATTTAGTATATTTTGGCGTTAAATAGCTAAGATATACATAATTAAACCTTTAAGATTACGAGTTTATCCGATAGCTTTAGTTGTGATTAGCTGTAGGGTGCCAGCTTATTAAGCCTTGTTAGGAGTAGATTTTTCTATAAATAGGTATCTAGAATAATCTAACACTGATTTATCAGAAAAAGATTGGTTTATATTTGATTTATTTAAGTATAGAGTGCTTGAATAAATCATTGTCCTACCGAATTTTTTATTTTATTTCCTATTTATTAAAATAAAATTGGCAATTTTGGGAATCAACATAGATTTCTATATTTTGTCTTTTATAAGTAAGTGAAAAAATTATTTAGCCTTATCAAAAGCCAAAAAAATAAGCCCTAAGTCTTGCGATGATCCAAACCTGACCACATGGGAATACCTTACGGTGAACAGGTGAATGCTTCGTTTAACTCGCAATGATATTGTGTAAATAATTATGTTTAACTACTTATATTTCTAATAAGAAAGAAATCACATATAAACCAATTTAGATAGTTCAATTGTATGGCTTAAATTTCTGAAACTGCTAAATAAAGGCAGCTTTATTTTAGGTCACTAGATATTATTTTTTAGTCATATTTTTCAAAAATTGTGGCGTAATTAATACATCAATTTTTAACAATTTAGTTAAAAATTAAGCATTTTTGAGCAGTAATAAGCAATCGAATTGAAATTTATAACATTTAGAAATTAATTAGAGGATACAATGGCAGACAACACAAACAACAATACTGCAAAAGCTTCATTTGTAATCAATCCTAACGGCAGTACTATCAATAATAGTACTTATCTTGGTAGCAGTTTTGTTATTACGAACAATTCAACTAATGGTGAAAAAATAGAGAAAGTTACTATCGATTTAAGTACTAGTATTTTTCCAGATTTAGTATTTGACCCCAACGGTGTTGCTGGAGACCCGGTTGGTAAAGGATTTACTCCGGATAAACTTGGAGGAACGGGATTAGTTAAAGGTAATTTTATTAAGCTTCATGATGACGGTTATGATGCATTAGAAATATACTTTGATGATTTTGACCCTGGTGAAACGTTTACTTTTTCTGCTGATGTAGATCCAACAAGCGTTAGGGGTTTACCTCAACCAGGTCCTCAAGATTCTGGAAGTGTATCTGGATTAGAGTTAACTGGGTCAGAAGTAACCGTAAAGTTCGATAACAACGCTACATATACTGGACAAACTTACAGAATTCCTGGTTCTCTGGATGGTTCGCAAGCTGTAATTAAATCTAATTTACCTCCCAAACTTGCAATCGAAGTTTTAGGTTTACCTTCTTTACCTGCGGTAGTTTCAGAGCAAAATCAAACAGTTAGAATCTCAGGTACACCAGGTCAGGAGGTTACATTACTAGCAGTCGAAGGAGGTTTATTTCTTGACGACTATAGTGGGTTCGACATTGACTCGTTTGAAGCTAACTCAGCGATAAAAGTTGACGAAAAGTCCACAACTATCGGTTCTGAGGGTTATATCGATATCCCAATTACTTTAAGCGATTCATTGCAAGATTCCAAAAATAATGGTGGGATAAATCATTTAGTTGCAGTAGCTAAAGATTCAGAAGGTACTACAGGTTTACTTTCTGATGTGAAAATTATAGATATTGAATCTAATTCAACACCTAATCCAGACCCAGACCCAAATCCAAATCCCAATCCAAATCCCAACCCAAATCCCAACCCCGACCCAGACCCAAATCCAACATCAAATATTATTCGTATCAATGCTGGTGGGAAAGCTTATACAGATGTGGATGGGAATTTGTGGAGTGCTGACCAATATTCCAACAGTGGTCGAAAATATTCTAATAATCTGGATATAACTAACACTCAAGACGATAAGCTATATCAAACAGAACGCTGGGCTAAAGATTTATCTTATGTAATTCCAGTCTCTAACGGTGATTACAGGGTAAATATAAAATTTGCAGAAATTTACTGGAATAATTCAGGAAAAAGAAGCTTTGACTTATCTGCTGAAGGTCAATTAGTGATTGATGACCTCGATATTTTTGCAGAAGTAGGAGGTAAAAACCTTGCTTTAGATAAATCTTTTGATATCACCGTTAGTGATGGAAATTTAAACTTAGATTTTCTGACTAATCTTGATAACGCAAAAGTAGCAGCAATTGAAATTGTTGGTGAAGGTACATCAAATCCAGACCCGAATCCCAATCCCAATCCAAATCCAGACCCAAACCCAAATCCTAATCCATCACCCAAAACTATTCGTATCAACGCTGGTGGAAATGATTATACCGATACATCAGGTAATTTATGGAGTAAAGATAACTATTCCGATGGAGGAGATAAGTTTTCTACTAATGCACAGATTTTCAAAACTGAAGAAGATAAACTGTATCAAACAGAACGCTTCGCTAAAAATTTGGGGTATGATATACCTATAAGCGATGGTAACTACAGAGTAAATCTACATTTTGCGGAAAATTATTACGATGACTTCAATAAGCGGATATTTGATGTATCTGTAGAAGGAGAAAAAGTAATCGATGATTTAGATATTTTTGCTAAATCTAAAAATGCTTTTTTCCCAGGAAAAAATTCCGCTTATATTTACTCTGTTGATAACGTTAACGTTAGTGATGGTGTTTTGAATCTTGACTTTGATGCTAGTGTAGATAATGCCAAAATTTCTGCAATTGAAGTTGTTTCTCTGACTGGACCTCAAGTTATTTTCAAGCAAACGGACGGTAATACCTCTGTAGTTGAGGGTGAAGCTACGGGAGATACCTATTCAATCATTTTGAACAGTCAGCCCACAGGTAATGTAACCATTAACTTAAGTCCCGATAGCAAAATTAGTGCAAGCAAGAATAGCGTTACTTTTACCCCAGATAATTGGGATGTAGCTCAAAGCATAACCGTTAATGCAGTAGATAATAATCTTGCAGATGGTAATCAAACTGTAGATATTACACATACTGTTACTAGTTCTGATAGTGATTATGATAGTTTAAGCTTGCCTAACATCAAAGTATTTGTAGCTGATAACGATAGCGTTGTAATTGACTTTGATAAAAAGACAGTTGCAAGTATGTCTATGCCAACAGCAGCAGCTTGGGGTCCCGACCATAGACTTTATGTTGGTTCCTATACTGGTGAAATCAAAGCATTTACTTTTGATGATAATTACAATGTCATCGATACTCAGACCATTACTACCATTAAAGGAGAATCGAATCCAAATATTTTAGGTATTGCTTTCAATCCATACGATACTTCTGATTCTCCTACAATCTATGTATCTCACAACCAGCTTTATGCTAATGGTGGCTCGTCTTTTCCAGAAACCGAATTATCCCCCTACAGCGGACAGATATCAACTTTAGAAGGACCAGATTTCTCCACACTTACACCATTAATCACCGGACTACCAGTTTCCAACCACGACCATGGTGTTAACAGCATGACCTTTGATAATGAAGGTAATCTATATATTGCAGTTGGTGGAAATACAAACGCAGGTATACCAGCATCTAAAATTGGTGGAATTGATGAATCTCCCTTTGCTGCGGCGATTTTGAAGGCAGAGATTACCAAATCCGATTTTAATGGTGAGATTAAATATGAACTACCCGATGATTTTGTTCCACCACAAGGATTAACATTCGACCCTGCGGAAAGTCAGGTTTTTGGAGATGTGGCAAAGGTCGTAGATGGTGTAGACGTATCTGTATATGCTAGCGGTACGCGCAATCCTTATGATTTAGTTTTCACTACAGAGAACTTACTGTATGCGACAGACAACGGTCCGAATGGTGGATTTGGCGATGTTTCTACTTCTGCTACCACTCAAAAACCAGTTAAAAACGCCCCAGATGAGTTAAATCTAATTATAGAAGGAGCATATTACGGTCATCCCAACCGGAATCGCGGAGAAGAAGACCCCCGTCAAAACGTTTATTACAGCGATAAAGATGCAAGTATTCCAGGAGTTCATACTGCACCATTAACAACTTTTCCTGCATCTACTAACGGTATTGATGAGTATCGTGCTAACACCTTTGCTGGACAAATGCGAGGTAACTTAATTACTCAAAAGTGGAATGGAAAGTCATTCAATGTTTCTTTATCTCCAGATGGTACCCAAGTTACCAATCAAGAAACTTTAGACTCCCAATCCAAAGC
Organism: Cyanobacteria bacterium J06621_15; assembly: GCA_038525335.1. Lineage (GTDB taxonomy): Bacteria > Cyanobacteriota > Cyanobacteriia > Cyanobacteriales > Nostocaceae > Rivularia. The sequence goes on from JBCBHT010000019.1 coordinate 21,222, forward strand.
CTTAGACTTATTAACTGGTCCTGGGGGAGCGATAGTAGGTATCAACTTCAGTGGTAGTAAAATTGATGTTTCGACCCCTAATGATGTTAGCGTAAGCGGTACCACTGCTTATGATATTTTCCCTTGGAGAGCGCCTTCCACAGGAGGTAACTTGTTTATTATTGGTGGTGACGAGTTTGGAGATTTGAGCAATACCAGCGTTACTATTGGTGGTGAGGTCGCTCAATTGACTTCAGTTTCCGATAATAAAATCATGGGAATTCTGCCATCATTTGATAATGTTTCAGGTGATTTACTTGATGTTTCAGTAACAAGTGAAGGTCAGACTTCTTTGCTTACCGATGCATTTTTACCGTTAACTGGTACTGCTCATTTTGTTTAATTGACACCTTGGATAATTAATCTACACGACTGGGAGTTGCAAACCCTACGAGTGATTTTACATTGAAGGAGACGTAGCATTGCTACGTCTCTATATTAGTTTCACGTTCATAATTAAAACTGTCGTAAAGCATTGTGTATTTACAAAACTAACGATAAATTTTCTATTATTTGTTATTTTTAATAAAAATGATTTTATCTTCTCTTTTGTTTAGTTGAACTAGCTGGTGCGTGACAGTATGTCGTTATTTTAATATTGAGCGATTAACTGATTGGGAAATTAATTTGTTAAATTATTCAACCGAAAACTTAATTAAACTATTATAGGAATCCTAATTTAATCTTGCTAGGTATACTGAGAATCAAACCTTTATACAGCAAGCTGCGAACCAAATTATTTTTTCAAAAATCTGCGGAGGAGTCCTATAGCTAACGTTGATTATTCAGTAATTTCACAAAAAATAAAAAACAAGCTAGGATGGCTAGCTGATTATCAATCAGACTATTCTTAGTCGGGAGACTGGGAACCAGAGGTAAAATGCATAAGTTGTTCATCATCAGAAATATTAGTCTATGCAAATTAAAACAATTTATATTTCTCATGTAAAATGACCAATTACCAACTACCCATCACCAATTACCAGCTACCAAATAATTTATTACTCGATGATCCGGAAGAAATTTATTTAGTAAAATCTGGTTATTGGGGAATTTTTGCTATTAATGTTGAAAATGGTACTCCTAAAGGTAGAAGACGCTATTTATTTAGTGTTAAAGCTGGTGAGGTTATGTTTGGTGCTAGTTCAATTGCTTCTGAAGATGGCTATCAAATTATGGCTGTTGCTTTGGAAGAAAGTGAGATTGTCAAATTATCTACAACAGATGAAATTGATATTCAACAAATTGAAAACTGGGTTAATCATTTAGGTTCTGCTGTTTCAGAAATTATTTCTCCGATTTTACCTACTCCATCAAAGGTTCCGGGATGTAATGTTTTAGATTGTGGTGAGGTATTTCAACCATCCCATGGTAATGTTATTTGGACGAAGGTTTTACAGGGAAATGCTTATTTTTTAGGATTAAATCATTTAAAAGTTAATCTAGATATTGAAAGAATTCCTTTACAAACTTATACTTGGCTACAAGCAGGTAATGTTGTTGAGATTGATATTCTATTAAATTCAAATATTGATAAAAAACATAATTTTATTAAGGGTTTAAATTTTTTTCAAAGCTATATTTTACAGGTAGTTGAATTTTTAGAACATAAAGAGAATCAAGCAGAGTTAGCGAGAAATAAAGCTAGAGAAAATTTAAATAATCAAGCTATTTCTCAAACTTTAAATGATTTTGCTAATATATTTGATTCTGAGTCTAATAATTTAAATCAAGTTAATTTAAATCAATCCAATATTAATCAAGAAGTCGATGAGGAACAAGGATTATTATTTGCGACTGGTGCTGTGGGTCGAGTTTTAGGAATTACTATTAATCCTCCTGCAAATTCAGAAGATTTACGCAGAGTCCGCGACCCCCTCGACGCTATCGCAAGAGCTTCTAATATTAGGGTTCGTCGGATTACTTTACGAGATGAATGGTGGAATCAGGATAGCGGTCCTCTAGTTGCTTATACTTCCGAGGATAATCTTCCGGTTGCTATTTTACCAGTTAGCGAAAGTCGTTATGAAATTATCGATTGCTATCAACACAAAAGAACCAAAGTTGATAAAAAAACCGCTACAATTCTATCTCCCACAGCTTACACTTTTTATCGTCCTCTACCGGTAGAGATTCCTAACGTTTTACCAATAATTAAATTTGCTCTCAAAGGACGGTCAAAAGAAATTCTGACAATTCTCTTTACGGGAATCATATCAGCCCTTCTGGGAATGATTGCACCCCAAGCTACAGCAATTCTGATTGACCAAGCAATTCCCGATGCTGATAAATCTCTACTATTTCAAATTGCTTTAGGGTTAATCGCGACAACTTTAGGAGCAAGTTTATTTCAACTCACCCAAGCAGTCGCTATATTGCGTTTGGAAAGCTTTGCGGATACTTCTACTCAAGCAGCAGTTTGGGATAGACTGTTGAAGTTAAAAGCAGCATTTTTTCGTCAATATTCTATCGGTGATTTAAGCGCTAGAGTTTCTGTAATCACTCAAATTCGTCAAAAAGTCAGCAATACTATTCTTAAAAGTCTATTTTCTAGCCTATTCTCGTTATTAAATCTAGCCTTATTATTCTATTACAGCTTACCCTTAGCCCTAGTCGCGACCTGTGTTGCTCTGACTTATGTTTTAGTCACGGTCGTTTCCGGTATTCTAACTTTACAGAAAGTTCGTCCCTTAATCAACATGCAGGGAAAACTATTCGGAATGATGGTACAAATTATTAACGGTGTAGCAAAATTTCGTACAGCTGGAGCAGAAAATAGAGCGTTTGCTTATTGGGGAAAACAGTATCGTCATCAATTAGGTTTGATGATGTCGGCTCAAAGTATCGAAGATAATTTAGTTGTAATTAACAGTTTATTATCAGCAATTACACCAGCAATTTTGTTTATAATGACAGCAAATTTACTTAAGGAAGCACAAATTAACGGAGGACATTTTTCTACAGGTACTTTTTTAGCTTTTAACACAGCATTCGGAACGTTTATCAGCGGAGCAACTAGTCTAAGTACAACCATAGTAGATATTTTAGAAATTCTACCATTGTGGGAACGCGCTCAACCGATTCTCCAAGCAACACCGGAAAGTAATAACAGTAAATCCCACCCCGGACGTTTATCGGGAAGAGTAGAAGTTAAAAACATTACTTTTCGCTATCGCGATGATGGAGCTTTAACTTTAGATGATGTTAGTTTAAAAGCAGAACCCGGAGAATTTATCGCTTTAGTAGGAGCTTCCGGAAGCGGAAAATCTACGCTGTTACGATTATTGTTAGGATTCGATACACCCCATTCGGGTAGTATTAACTTTGATGGACAAGAATTAGCTACCTTAGATATCGGTGCTGTTCGTCGTCAATTAGGAGTAGTATTGCAGAACAGTCAATTAATGTCAGCATCTATATTTGATAATATTTCCAGCAACGCGAATTTAACAATGGAAGAAGCTTGGAATGCTGCACAAATGGCTGGTTTAGCATTAGATATATCCCAAATGCCGATGGGAATGCATACTGTAGTAAGCGAAGGTGGAAGTAATTTATCCGGGGGACAAAGACAGAGATTAATAATAGCAAGAGCTTTAGCTTTGCGTCCGAGAATATTAGTATTTGACGAAGCAACCAGCGCTTTAGACAATCAAACTCAAGCAATAGTTAGTGATAGTTTGGATAAATTAAATGTAACTAGAATTGTTGTAGCACATCGATTGAGTACTATTCGTAATGCTAACAGAATTTATGTTTTAGAGAATGGAAGAATAGTACAGCAAGGTAATTTTGAAAAACTTGTGGGGGAAGAGGGTTTGTTTCGGGAGTTGATTAAGAGACAGCGGTAATTTGGGAATGGGGAATGGGGGATTGAGCATTGATAAACTATAATTGGTAATTATTATCCTCTTTCCCCTCTACCCCCTCTTACTTCTTACTTCTTACTTCTTACTTATATTCAATCCTGAATCCCCTCATAAAGCAATTCAACTAATAACCGAATTCCATCACTTTTTTTCAGTTCTTGATAACTTGGTTCGGAACGTTTACCAAATTCTCGTAAATCGCTCAATAATTCTGGATGAAATTGACAGGTGAAAGAACGACGAATCTTTTTAGTTTCAAAATCTTTGTAGTTAATACAGGTACAGGAACATTCGGTTAAAATTTCTCCCGATGCTTCAGTTGATGCTAATATTTCTACAGAATAAGGTAACTTCAATAGCCAAGAAAGTTCGCTTCCAGCAATGATATTTCTATGGGGAACAATAGCGTTGTGAAGGTGAACGTAAGCCCAGTTTGCAAATAGAATTGCTTCTTCGTTAACTTCCTCATAATGAAACATGGAAATATCAACATCCCGTCCATGTTCCAAAATCATTTTATCAATTACCCCTTCATATTCATAAGCTATTATCTTATGAGTTTCGAGTAATTCGATAGGAATTGAAGAGTTTTTTGCAAGGGGAGTTTTGTAAGGTAATAATTCCCTACCTCCAATTTCTTTGTCTTCATTAAGGACTACTGCAAAATTCTTATCATTCCAACCCTGACAAACAATTCGACCGTCTCGTTTTTCTATTTTAAGACTTTCCCCTAGGGAATAAATTTTCTCGCAAATTGATTTTAAAGATATTATTGCTTCCCCTTCTTCATCACGAGGAAGAGATTCTGTATTTAATACATCTTTAACAGCTTTTTTAATTAAACGAATGTGAGCTTCTGCTGCTAATTGATGACTGACACAAATCATAATTGCAGGTGGACTGTGAGGGGAACGAGATAAAATTATTTCTTCGACTAAATTCAACATATCTTCCCTCGAACAATTGGGATGAGTCCATTGAGAAGCATCATGAACCGAAGCATTTCCACCTTCTAATATTATTGCCATACTAGAAGAAAGAACAGAAATCACAGAGTTAATATCAAAAACTCCAGTATGCCAAACTGGTAGTAAAATAGAATCACAATCGGCAATTTTTTGAGCAATAAAAGCCACGTTTTTCGATGCTCTTACCGTCTCATTATATTCATCATTTTTACCTACATGCTCCCAAGGTTCGATGATAAAAATAGAATTTTTAGTTAAATAAGGACTTTGTAGCAGAAATTCCCAATCTGATTTTGAATTAATGACTTTTTCTAAAGGTTTTTCGTAACCCCATTCAAATTTACCATCATCAGAAAATAAAGACTTTTCTGGTAAAGGGTCTTTTGAACTTTTATCTATAAGAAAGCGACCCAAAAATACAAGCACCGATTCTATATCAGAACCACATTCTGTTAAATAACCCGGTGTTAATCGCCATTTTTCACTCATGATTTGGTAATGGGTAATAGGTAATCGGGAATAGAATATCTTAGTGAAGTTATAAATGCAAGGGATATTAATAAAATAAATATTTATAGCATCGAAACTTTTTTTTATGAATATTATTGAAAATAGTGCGTTAAGACATAAATTTCTAATTACCAATTATCAATTACCACTAATTATTAACTGTCCAAGTAAGTTCGCAAATTGTCCCTTTAGGAGAAAGCGATTCTCGTCGAAAGTTTCCTTTTAATTTATTGGCTAGTGTTCTACAATTTTTTGTCCCTTTATTTTCGTGTTTTGATTTGATTCCGCAACCGTTATCTTTTACCCACAAATGATATTTATTTCCTGAATATTCACCGGATGCTTGAATCCGTTTTACTCCTTTAGCATGTTTTCCAACATTACATATTGCTTCTTCTAAAAATAAACATATATCGCGTTTTAGCTCTCTTGTTAAATATCTATCGTCAATGGGGTCGAAGTTGCGAATTTTAACTTTCAAGGTATGAAAACATTCAAAATCTTTTCTTTCTAAGGTGCTGGAATAAACTTCGTATAATAAATCATGTAGCGGTCGATTTAAATCTAAAACAAATCCGCTTCCCAAACGTAAAACTTCTTTTTCTCCTAATGCTTCTAATTTGAGAAATTCGCTTAGTTCTCTTATCTCGTGATTTAGTTTTTCAAATTGCGAAACCAATTTTTCATATGGTATATCTTTGGCTCGCATATGTCTTAATCCATAAGCGAGGGTTTGTAAAGGTCCATTGTGGATTACATCGAAAGTATACGCAATCGTATTTTGACGTTCCTCAATTTGCGATCGCAAAAATTTGTCGTGTTGATAAAAAGCGAAAGCGCTTAATCCGACTGCATTTATAGCCAATACCAAAAAACTTGGTGCGACAGGAATCCATATTCCCCACAGCCACAATATTACGTAACCACAGCTAATCAAAGCAATCCCAGCTACACCAACGCTAAGTAAATTTTTCCATACCGATTGAGTTATTCTTCCCAAAACAATCGGAACCAAACCCCAAATAATTATCCAAATATATTCTTGTGTTTCTCCCCAACTGCTTAACATTGGACGACCATCATTTACATAACTTAAAATATCGCTGACAGCATGAGCGTGATAATCAATTCCGTAAATTTGACCTTTTAACTTTAAAGTTGGTACAGCAGAATTAAAAAAAATATCCCCTGCGCTAGTATTACGATTACCAATTAAAACAATACTATTGCGAAACCATTGCGGATTAATATTATTATTCAAAATATCGCGCATTGGAATAACGCGAAAAGGTTTTTTATTATTACGAAAATTGATTAAAGAATATAAACCTCCATCATCTATACCAGCGTAGCTTCCAAAATTACGATGATTAATTCGGGGTAATTCTTTCGAGCGAATCATCAGCGCACTTTGGTCTTTTATACCGGTTTCTAACTCAATTCCTTCAGCAATAAAATAGTGAGTTACTAATCGCAGCGCTAGAGAAAATTTATCTTCCTCAGGATTTTTCGGATTTTTAGTAAATAATAAATAGCGTCGAAATTTGCTATCTACATCATTACGTAAATCAACGAATCCTACTTGTTCTGGTGACAAAATTTGATGCGGAGAAATTTCTCCGGGTGGTAATATTTTCTCTATACCAATGATGTTGTTATTTTCTTGTAGAACCCGAGTTAATTGTTTGCTACCAGGTTTGACTGGAACATCTTTAAATAAATCTAAACCAATCGCTCGTGGTTTATAAGTTTGCAGTTTGGTAAGTAATTGTGCAATTTTTCCATCGGGGATTGGATATTGTTTAGTCAATTTAATATCTTCAGCATCAATCCCCACAACCACAACCCGCTCATCAACTCTTTCCACCGGACGTAAACGTAACATCCCATCAAGGAACATCAACTCCAAAGATTGCATTCCCCCGAACATACGAAGAACAACCACCACCACCAGCACAACCATTCCCGGAGGAGCAGCACGAAACCACAGCTTGAATTCCTTATTAATTCGTTTCCAGATTTGATTCACGGTTTGAGAGGGGGTAGAGGGGGGAGAGGGGGTAGAGGGGGAAGAGGGGGTAGAGGGGGAAGAGTGGGAAGAGAATCTACACCCTAAACTTTCCGCAAAATCCAAAATCGAGTGACCAATTTTTAATCAATTAATCCTTCTTCTCTAGCGAGAATTTCGGTTTGGATTCGCAGATTTTTACCGCTTTTCTTACAGTCTTCGGGATATACCCCTAGAACATCTTGAATTTTTGTCCAATAAGTCCTAACCGCTCGCTCAGATTTGTACATTCTGTTAGCGATTTCTTTATCAGTTAAACCATCTTCAAAAGCCATTCTTAAAACTTCCATCCATTCGGGTTTGAGTTCGATTCCTGCTTTAATATCTTGTGTATGAGTTGCTCCCACAATTGCTAAATTAGCTCTCATCAGCATTTTATCTTCGGGTAATCCTTTGTCTGCTATTGCAAATCCACCTTGATGATTATCAATTTCATGTTTAATCCTAATTAATGCTTTCACATAACTGCTTTGAACCAAAAAATTTTGATGTGGATATTCTTTGAGTAAATTTTGTAAAAGTTGAATTCCCAAATCAACTTCCGCTCTTTCTCCTTTTTTGTCAGGAATAGATAAATCCATCACAATTAAATCAAAATGATTGGATTGAATTAAAGCCAGCGTTTCCTGTGCAGTTTGAGCTTTAACAATAGAAGCATGACAATAATCGCGATTCAATACATCAAGAGTACCAGTTAAAATTAATTGATGGTCATCTACAACAAGAATATTTAGTTGTTTATCCACCGGTAAATCTCCATCAGCTTTCTGTGTTTGAAAATCTATAGATACCATATTTTTACTTTTATTTATTGGAAGAAAATTCTATATTTTAGTTTACCAATAGAATAATTCTGCTTAATTTACTTAATTTTAAATTGAGATGCATCCTCAATCCATGCACAAAAATGCAATTGTTCGTAGTTACGACACTTGATTTGGCAAAGACAGCGCAACTACGAACCTGATAATTTAAAAGTTCGTAGTAAGCGATTTATCGCTCTCCTTACAGGACTTAAGTCCTTACTACGAACCTTAATCTTATAGGGTATGTTACGCTTTAAAAATTTCAATAAATCACGAAAAATTATATAACACCTTGACGCACCATCAATGCTCAAAGTTAAAAGGTGCGTTACGGCATAATTTAAACATTAATTTATTGTCCAAAATATTCCAGCCGTAACCCACCCTACGAGATCATAAGATTAAATTCGACCTGACATCACATTTGCCATACGAGTACGAAGAGATTGTGCTTCAGCGTTACTAGTATAGTACTTAGAACTTGTAACAACCATATAAGACGAGCCTTTCGGATGTCTCGAACATTGGATAACACCTACGATATTTCCTGTTTGAACTGTCAGAAAATACACGTTACCATCACCCTTTCGATTTGCAATACGTCTAAACAATAAATTAGCCGTTTTGTGAATTCTATTTTTGCATTGATTAAAACTAACTGGTATAGTTCCCGCTGAATTAAACATAGCAGGAGCCATGTTAGCCGATACTTTATCTGTTGGTAACGTCAAAGACGAAAGGGAAACTCCCAATATTAGCTTAGTAAATATTCCAGTTGAAAACTTAATCAAGTTGGATTTTTTAGTAAGATTCATGATGATGCGAGGAATTATTTAAGATTACGAATAAGTTAAACACGTACAGTATCAACAAGAGCAATTCGGACAAGCACCTTTTAAATATAGGTACTCTCAATTCACTATAAAAATATAATGAATTGTCATAATTTTGATGATTTTTTCTTACTAATTCCCTCGTATAATCCTTACCATACGATTACGAAGAGATTTTGCTTCATTCCCGTTAGTAAGCCAATGGTCGCTAGTACCAACTATGTAAGATGAACCATTTGGATGTCTCGAACATTGAAGAAAACCCGTTACTCTTGATGTTTGTACTAATCTGGAATAAACATCACTATCACCTGTCGGTTTCCCAAGTTTACTAAATAATAAATTAGCCGCTTTGTTAGCTCTGTTTGTGCATTCTTGAAAACTAATTGGTATAGCATCTGAATGTACGTACATACTAGCAGTATCGCTTATGCTGTTCAATATCTTATCTATATCGAGAGGTTTGTTAGGGTCAGCCAATACTTTTCCTGTTGGTAACATTGCCGAAGAAACGGAAACTCCCAGCATTAATAGAGCAAATGCTTTAGGTGAAAATCGCATAATTACAATCCTATAAGTACATTGACAAATGCATCGTGATTTTGAAGATTAGCGAAATCTAGTAATTGCACAATTTATCTAGCGTCGTAACCCAACGTCATGCACGTATACTTACAACGGTGGTGTTGGGTTATGACACCCTAGGTAAAGATGTTCGTAATAATCGAGATTGATGGAGGGTGTCTAACCCAACCTACGAACTTTTTGCTTCCCCTACAAAAGAATTTAAATTTCAGAATATTTGTTAGAAACTACTCAGAGAATCAGCACCAGCAGATACAGCTCGAATCCCTGCCATAGCCATGTTATGGTCATTAAAACCAATCTCCATATATAGTCCCAGACTATATGAAGTAGTTATTTCATACACTCCCATCCAAGTTCCATCACCGTGTGCTACATCGACTAAATCAAATCCATTTTCTTCCCAATTTGCAATTTGTGTTTCAAATTCATCAAGACTACCTGCAACGCTATAACCACTAAAACTTGGAGTGTTTTTATAAATTCCAAACCATTTACCATCACCGTATTCAACACCAACTAAGTCTTTTCCAAGTCCTTCCTTTGTCTGTGAATTGAACTGGGAATAAAATTCTTCAAGACTATTTGCAATACCATAACCAGTAGCACCAAAATCTTTTCCGTAGATTCCAACCCAGCCATTATCATTATATTCAACATCTACTAGGTTATATCCATTGTCCCACTGACTATGAATTTGTCCTCTAAGTGCATCGAGAGTTACTGGTGAATTACTATAAGCAATTCCACCATCATCTTCTCCAAAAACCCCTAACCAAACACCATCTACATATTCAGCGCCAACTATATCATATCCTTGACTTGATGCATTACCAATGGTTGTTTTAAGTTCATCGTAACTATTTGTGCCAATATAACCACTTGACTGATTCCGTTTTTCAAAAACCCCAAATATATTATCATCTCCCGATTCAGCATCCATTAATACATATCCTTTTTCCCAATTTTCATGAACGATTTGTGCAAATTCCTCAAGATTTTCGCTGATAGAGTAAATATTATTAGCCATAATTCTGCTCCTATATTTTAAAGTTTTAAAGATTAACTAAAACCAAGCAATCAACAAATGCTCAGTAATATTGCTGCGAACAATTTATACGTTAAATGAGATTGAAATATTAAGCATTAAACTTTTATGCTTATAAAATTGCACAAAACTGTATTGCATTTTTTTTATCGGTCAAGAATTAATTCATTTGTTAAATAACACGCTAATATCGTTGGATACTGTATAAACAATATAAATACGTACCTGATGAAAATAAAAAGGTCTTTACAATTAGCTATCTTCGGATTTGTGACCTGTTTGAGTACAGGTTTCCTTGCTTCTAAAACCCTCGCACAGCAAAGCAATATTATCCCCGATAATACTTTAGGTAGAGAAAATTCTCGTGTAAATTCCAATATTGATATTAGTGGAATTAATTCAGACAAAATTGAAGGTGGAGCAAGAAGAAATATTAATTTATTTCACAGTTTTCAAGAGTTTAATATTGATGACGGTCAAAGGGTTTATTTTGCGAATCCCGATGGTGTAGAGAATATATTAACCAGGGTAACTGGTGGGAATCAATCGAATATTTTCGGTACTTTAGGGGTTGATGGTGTTGCAAATTTATTTTTAATTAATCCCAACGGAATTGTATTTGGAGAAAATTCGAGTTTAGATTTACAAGGTTCTTTTGTCGGAACAACTGCTTCGGGGTTACAGTTTGGTGAACAAGGTAATTTTAGCGCTACAAATCCAGAAATACCTGGTTCATTAACTATTAATCCTTCAGCTTTGTTTTTCAATCAAGTAGAAGCGAATGGGGGAATAATTAATAAATCCCAAGCATTTGCAGGAATTAACCCCGATGGAAATTTCACTACAGGATTGAGGGTTCCTAATGGTAAAAGCTTATTGCTTGTGGGGGGTGATATTAACTTTGATGGAGGTAGATTAAGAGCTTATGAAGGGAATATTGAATTAGCTTCTTTAACTGTTGAGGGAAAGGTAGGATTAAATATTTCTGGTGATAGTTTTAGTTTAAATATTCCCGAAGATATGGAGAGAGGGGATATTTATTTAACGAATAAATCTGCTGTAGACGTTTTTGGTGCTGGTAGGGGAGATATTGAAATTAATGCTCGTAATTTAGAAATTTCTAATTCATTAATAAATACTGGAATTGGTCTAAATTCATTTAATCCTGAAGCTCAAGCGGGAGATATTAATCTTAATGCTACGGGTTTAGTTGAACTTACAAATAGTAGTTTTATTTATAATAATGTTGATAGTTTTGGTAATGCTGGCGATATAAATATTAATGCTAATTCGGTGGCAGTAAAAAATGGTTCTCAAATTAATACTCAAACTTTTGGAATCGGTAACGCAGGTAATATAAATATTAATGCAGCAGATAATGTTACTTTTGATAATTTTAGTAGCGTTACTAGCAACGTCTTTACCAGCGCTGTGGGTAAAGGGGGAGATATTCAAATAACTACTGGTAGTCTTTCTGTTAGCAATCTTGCATACATTTCTGCTATTACGGATGGTCAAGGAGATGCAGGTAATATTATTATTAATGCTGCTGTATCGGTTCTTTTTAACGACTTAGGAAATGCTGATAGCACCTCTCTTGATAATGCAGTAGGAAATGGTGGCGATATCCGCATCAAAACAGGGGAGTTGCTATTAAAAAATGGTGGTTTTCTCTCAAGCCTAAATAGTGGAGCAGGAAATGGAGGTAATATCTTTTTAGAAGTGCGGGACACAATTAATTTTGATGGTGTAGCTAGTAATGGTTTTGTCAGCCGTGCTGGGACTTCTGCAACTAATGGTAATGCAGGAAATATTGATGTAAAAACTGGCTCATTATCTTTAACAAACGGCGGACAAATGGATACTGGAGCATTGGGACAAGAAAATACTAATAATCTTACAAACGCTGGTAATATTACAATTAATGCTCGCGATACAGTCAATATAGATGGTGCATTTAGCGGATTATTTACCGAGCTATCTAGCGGTAAAGGTAAAGGTGGAGATATTCAAATTACGACAAATTCCCTTTCTGTAACTAACGGCTCTTTATTATTTTCTTTGACAAATGGACGGGGAAATGCTGGTAATATTACAATTAATGCTGGTGAAAGCGTTACTTTTGACCAGAGAGGAGTTGCTCTTACTTCTGCGGATATAAATGCTATTGGTAAGGGTGGAAATATTCAAATAACGACAGATTCGCTTTTTATTAAAAATGGCTCTCAAATGAATTCCGATACCTTCGGAAAGGGAGACGCTGGTACTATTAACCTGAATATAAAAGATAAAATTATTCTTTCTGGAAACGAACAAGCTCCAACTGGTTTATTCGCCGGAACTTCTGCTGAATCAACTGGAGAAGGTGGTAGCATAATTATCGACCCTCCTTTAGTTGTGATAGAAAATGGTGCAGTAGTATCAGTTGGTAGCAGTGGTAAGGGAGATGCAGGAGATATTACTTTACAAGCAGGAACTCTGCAATTAAATAACGGTTTTATCACTGCTCAAACAGCAAGCACCCAAGGTGGTGATATTAATTTACAAATAGGTGAGTTATTATTACTTCGCAACGAAAGCCAAATTTCCACAACAGCGGGAACAGCACAAGCTGGGGGAGATGGTGGTAACATTGATATCAATTCTAAATTTATCGTTTCTATTCCCGAAGAAAACAGCGATATCACAGCAAATGCTTTTAGTGGAAATGGTGGACGAGTTGATATTATTAGTAACGGTATTTTCGGAATTGAAACTCAAGCAAGCTTAACTAACTTTAGTGATATAACAGCAAGTTCAGAAACAGGAATTTCCGGTGAAACAAATATCAATACAGCCGATACAAGTTCAATTCAAAATAGTTTTACAGAACTTTCTCCCAATATCGACACCGACGCAATAATTGCTAATAGTTGTATTGTCAGAGGTAATAAAAAACAAGAAAATTCATTTCAAATTGTGGGTAATGAAGGTTTACCTCCCAATCGTCCCGGAAACGTTTTAACTTCCGAATATGTAACCGGTGAAGTGAGAAATATTGATAGTTTTAATCAAGCTTGGAAAAAAGGAGATGCCATTGTAGAACCCCAGGGATTATATAGAATGAAAAACGGGGAATTATTACTAAGTCGCGAATGTAAAAATTAATTGTAGGGTGTGTTACGGTTTGAATAATGTAAATAATTTACTAATAATTTGAAAATACCGTAACGCACCATTTAACTTTGATAATAAACAAACAATTAAATCTTTCCATAACCCAACTTTTTGTTGCTGTCACACATCATTTAAAATAAAACATGGTGCGTTACGGCAATATTTAATTAATAACTTCGTATCGAATTTATTCAAGCCGTAACACACCGCTACCGTATTCTCTATAAAAATCGCCGGATACCTTTACCACACTAGCTTTTAGGAGTCCAAAGCTCGCTCGTTGGGGTGGAAATTTGGGCGAGGTTTAGTCAAACGTCTGCTTATTTTACGAGTAAACCTCGCCCAAAGAGCCAGCGGATTATGTCGCATCCGCGCCACGGGCTGCGCTACCCAGATTTTTAGCGAACAGTTGAAACCCTACAAAAGAATTTAAATTTCAGAATATTTATTAGAAATTACTAAGATTCGAGGTGAGGTTGTCTTTGTCAATGGTGCTAGGGGTAATAATGCAGGATTGGTTACGACACAATAGGTAAAGATATTCGTAATAACCAAGATTGGTCGAATTAATGCTATATTAACTAACTTAGATAACTATAATAAATATTTAGGTATAAAAACTATGGAGAGAGTAGTTAACAAAATTAATTTAAAAGAGCAAAAAAGCGATTTTAGTTACTGGCAAAAACAACCACTACAAAAGCGCTTAGAAGCTCTAGAAATAATTCGTCAGGAATACCATAAATATCAATATAATGCTCAACCAAGATTTCAAAGAGTTTATACAATTATTAAACGATAATCAAGTAAAATATTTAGTAATCGGCGGTTATGCAGTAGCCGTACATGGTCATCCTCGTTATACAAAAGATATTGATATTTGGATAGAAATGAGTCTAGAGAATAGTCAAAATATAATGCTAGCATTAGCTGAATTTGGTTTTGGCAATTTAGGTTTAACTACTGAAGATTTTCAAAAGTCAGACCAAATTATACAATTAGGATATCCACCTAATCGAATAGATTTGATTACTACTCCAGATGGTATAGATTTTGAAACCTGCTATCAGTCGAAAATTGAAGTAATCATTGATAATATTTCCGTTAACTTTATTGATTTAAATAATCTTAGAAAAAATAAGCAAGCATCAGCAAGATTACAAGATTTAGCCGACTTGGAAAATTTACAGGATTAAAAATTACATTTGGTGGTGCATTAAAGCATAATTAAAACAGTTATTTATTATGCACAATTATTAGAACCGTAACACATCCTACAAATTTACCAACAATGCTACAAAATATGAGTTTGTATAATTCTCATTAGTAATTTATTATTTAAATTTTTGGCGCTATAAGCGGAGCTTTCTCGCAGAGTAGCGCAACTACGAACGAACTAAAACGGTTGATATCTCACTGAAAAGTTAAACCCGTTTTCTTGTAAGGAATTACCATTTTCTCTTCTTCCAATTAATGGTATTCCGTAATCAAATCGCAATCCCAATCCTCTTAAGGGTTGCCATTGTAATCCCAATCCTAAACTTGCAAGGGTTTGTGGGTCGGGGTTATCACTTCTATTATTCCAACCGGTTCCAATATCAAAAAATGGTATTAGCTGTAGGGTTTCGACTTGAGATAGTAAAGGTATTCTTGCTTCTATTCCTCCTACTATTCCGCTGTCGGTAACGACTTTGTTTTGACGATATCCACGGACTGTATCTACTCCCCCGATGCTGATTTTTTCTGCTGATAGTAGGGAATCTCCTGTTAGTTGAGTATTAACTTTGGCTAGCATTAATATTCGAGGGGATAGTCTTTGTACCCATTGGAATTGTCCGACCCAAGCGACAAAACGTCCGTCTGTACCGGAATCGTTGACTGTGGAATCGAAAGCATCGATACCAACGCTAAATTGCGATCGCACTGCTAAAACACTATTAGCATTACGTCTCAACCAATCTTGGGAAAAGCGAATGACGCTGAGTTTTGATTCTCCTTCTTCTGGTCCTTCGGTGAAGGAAAAGGGAATATCGTCGAGGATGAAGGTTTGGGAACGTCGTAAATCAAGGGCTAAACCAAGAGTAATTTCGTTGTCTGGTGTATAGACTAAGGGTTGTCGCAGGTTTAGAGAAAAGGTTTCGGTTTCGCTACGAATATCTAAGTCGTTAAATTCTTCTTCGATAATCCGACTATCGCTGTTACTGAAGCGGACACCAACTGTTCCGTCGAGGGAATTGAAGGGAATGGAATAGTTGAGACTGTAAACGTCTAGACCTTCTGTGATTCCATATTCAGCACTGAATTCATCTGCAAATCCGAGTAAGTTATCGTGAGCTACAAAAACACTTGCTTGTTCGGAACCGACGCTGGGGGATTGATTGTTTGCAAATGTAACTCCAGCGTGGAATGCGTCTGCTTCGGTTATTTGTAGTTGTAATATATTGTTTCCTGGAACAGTTCCTGCGGTTAATTCAGCGTTGACTCGTTCGATAACGGGGTCGATTTGTAATAGTTGTAAAGCTTGTTCGAGACGGTTTTGATTTAAAGGTTTTCCAGCGAGTCTTTGAATTCGAGAGCGTACATAGCTTTTTCGCAATCTTTGTAATCCGGTAATATTAATTCCTTCGAGTTCACCTTCTACTACCTGGATTTGTACTATTCCCTCAGCAACGTTTTGATTGTTGGGAATAAAAGCACCGCTAGAGATGTAACCATTTTTTACATAAAGTTGGGTAATTCGAGAGCGTAATTGTAATAGTTGCTCGAATGAGATTTGTTTATTTTCTAAAGGTTGTTTTATCTGATTGATTTCGTCTTCTAAAACAGAGTTTCCTTTAATCTGAATTTCCTTTACAAAAAAAGTATTACCTGTAGGGAAAGTTGTGTCGGGTAAATTCTCTTGTGTTGGTTGTGGAAGTATGGGGTCGGTTTCTTTCGGTGGTGTAGTTGGTATCGATTCTAGTTCTGATTTAGGAATAGTTTCTTCAACTCTCTGGGGTATATCTGAAGGAATATTAACTCCCGATGGAGGTGTGGATTGTGCAGATACAGCAGGTGGAGTTATAGCAGTCCAGCAAAAACATATCAAAAATAACTTTTGACACAGGTAAGAATCCATTGTTGGTATACAAAATGTACTAAAAAATACTAAAATCAGAGATATTTAAATATTATTACTCAATTAAAATACCATAATTATTTTTTTGATAATTTCCGAAAACTGCAAATTTTATTAAAAATACTGATACTAATGCTTATTTCTGCTAAATTTTAAATAATTTGTCCAATCAAAGACTAATGTATTTTAAATTACCATTATTTATGTGTGTTACGGTTCTAATAAACCTTTAACTGGTTCCTAGTCTCCGACTGGGAACCCATTGCTTGAGGCTCTGCCTCCATTACTATACAGCGAGTCGGAGCCTCGCGAACTGCATTCCCAGGTAGAAACTGGGAACGAGCAAACGAGCAACGAGCAAACAGTCCTTACTGCGAACCTTATGAAAACCAAGAAAAAATATTTTAAACTCTTACAATTATTATTCTGTACGACTCTATTAATTTGTCTATCTTTCGGACAATTTTTATCGGTATCGGCTCAAAATACTCAAAATTTTCAAATAAATTTATTGGTTGAAAGAGGAGTAAAAAATTATCGTAGCGGTAATTATAATGATGCTATAAAACATTGGCAGGAAGCATTAGTTAGATATAAAAATCAAAATCAAAACACAAATCAAAATAATTCTGCTGCTACTGCTGTTATAAATGAAAATTTAGGACGTGCTTATCAAAAATTAGGCAAAAATCAAGCCGCTATTACATCTTTCTCGACTGCAATTAACGATTATCAATCAGTACAAGATATTCCGCAAGTAGGACGGATGCGGACGGAATTAGCTCAAGTTTACAGCAATTTGGGACAACCTCAGAAATCTATTGCTCTTTTATGTGGAAAACAAGCCAATAAATTAAAGGATTCTCAGAATCAGAAAATAGAAAAAGTAGAATGTCGAACAGAAAGTGCGGTAGAGATTGCTGATAAATATAATGATAAACAGGGTAAAATTGCAGCTTTGGGAGTTCTTGGTGAGGTCTATCGGTTAATCGGAAACTACGACCAAGCTATAGATTATTTACAGTCAGCCGCAGTTGATGCGGAAGATAATTTTTTGGTTTTAAATAGTTTGGGAAATGCTTATATCAATCGCGCTCAATTGCAAGAATTACGAGCAAATTCGGCTGCTAAAATTGGTCTTGCTGACAAGGAAACAGAATTTAATCAGAAGTCTGTAAAAGATTTTCAACTAGCTAGTAAATATTTTCAAAATACTATTAAATTAGCTCGCGAACATAATCAAAATCTTGCAGAAATGCGAGGATTATTAAATTTAATTCGCTTGGGTTCTCAGACAGGTGAAAACAATACAAAATTTATTGATGATGCAACTTTTAATAATACTGTTAGAGATGCTTTAGCGCTTCTCGGAAATTTACCCGATTCAGATACAAAAGTCTATGGAACAATCGATTTAGCATATTTACAGCGGAATTCTCAAAATAATTCACCTTTTACTTACTGTCCGAGTCAGTTATTTTTACCGAAGCAATCATTAAGTTTGCTGCAAAAATCTGTATTAACTAGTAATAATTTAAAAGACAGTCGCTTACAATCCTATGCTAACGGTGCTTTAGGACATTATTGGGAATGCAATCAAAGCAATCAAAAAGCACTAACCTATACTCAAAATGCTATCCTAGCAGCAGATAATAAATTAAGTGCAAAAGAGAGCTTGTATTTATGGGAATGGCAAGCTGGACGTATTTTAGATAAGCAAAATAAGCAGAAAGAAGCTGTCGAATCCTATCAAAGAGCATTTGAAACTCTAGAAGATATTCGCTTAGATATTCTGACAGCAAAACGAGATATCCAGTTTGACTTTCGCGATGTTGTCAGACCACTATATCGTACCTTGGCACAGTCGCGGTTGGAACTATTGCAAAGCGGAGCAATTCCAGAAAAACAGCGTCCTCAAGAATTATCTAAGGTCGTCAAAACCATCGATGCATTGAAGCTAGCAGAATTACAGAATTATTTTGGTAACGATTGCGTTTTGAGCGGTTTGAATCCCAAGCAGGTGAACGAGCTTCTTAAAGATAAACAGAATAAAGCAGCTTTTGAAAATACAGTTTTTCTGAGTTCGATTATTTTAGATGGTAAAACCGGGATATTATTGCAGTCGGTCAATCAAACAACAAAATTCAAATGGATTGAGGATTCACAACAAAGAATAGTTAGTAGTGAGAAATTAGAAAGCAAAATAGCTGAATTTCGCAAAGGTTTAGCTAGAGGATTAGCAGATGCTAATTACGACACAGAAACCGCAGCAAAACTGTATGACTGGATAATTCGTCCCTTTGCTGAAGACATCAAACCTGAAAAAGTCAAAACCTTAGTATTTATCCAAGATGGATTTTTGCGTAGCGTACCAATGGCTGCACTTTACGACAATCAGCAACAAAAATATCTGGTCGAAACCTACGCAATTGCGACCACTCCGAGCTTGCGACTAACCGTAACCCAACCCAATCGCAACAAGCAGAAAGCATTAATATTAGGTTTAACAGAAGAATCCACAATTGACGGAAAGTTTTTTCCCGAACTTTTTGCAGTTGAAAGCGAAATCGGTGTAGTCAAACAACAATTTCCCAATCATACCGACTTAATCGACGAGAACTTTATCCCTCAAAATTTCCAACAACAACTGCAAAAAACCACATATCCCATCATTCATATAGCAAGTCACGCTCAATTTGGAATTATTCCCGAAGACACTTTCATAGTTACAGGTAAAGACAAAAAACTCACTATCAGTCAGCTAGAAAATTCGTTGCAAAACCTGAATAATCAATCAGATAGCGTCGAACTGCTCGCACTTACCGCTTGTCAAACCGCATTAGGTGACGACCGAGCTACCCTAGGATTAGCCGGAGTAGCATTACAAGTCGGAGTTAAAAGTGCAATTGCATCATTATGGAATGTAGAAGACGAATCAACATCCAGACTAGTAGAAGAATTTTATCAGAATTACCGCGAAGGAGGAACCAGCATTGCTCAAGCATTACAAAAAGCCCAAATCAAGATGATTAATGCTAAAAATTTACCCTCTCCAGAAAGAATAAACATAGACGACGACCATCCTTATCATTGGGCTGCAATGACTGTTATTGGTAATTGGCTTTAACAGTGAACAGTGAACAGTGAACAGTTGTAGGTTGGGTTAGGGGCAGAAAAAAATGGGTTTTAACTAATTATTAAAATTTAGCCCCGTAACCCAACATCTTTATTTAAAAACTTTAGAGAATGTTTTAAAAATATTACGTTTTACCGACAGCATCCACTACGGGAATATCCACTCGCAGGTTTCCTATCACGCGGTTTATATTTAGCATATTTAGCAAGCGAAATCTTTTCCAGATGACCAATCCGTTTCTTAATCCTTTGAATGTTGATTTCGCTTCCAATGAGCATTTCTGCTTCTGCTAGTTCCTGGATTAATACCGATAGGGTTTGATTCGATTTACTATCTGTTTCGGTCTTTAATGCTTGTTCTAATGCTTCATACCAGAGTTCATTTTCACCATAGTAATTAACAGCTTCGGGAATAGTGGTAAATTTTTTCTCTGTAATCGATGGAGGATTGACTACGGTAAATTCAGCACGATTGACAATCAAAGAACTTCCACAATCATGGTCAATTTGCCAAAAGTATGTTTTACCCACGGTTAATTCTGGATAATCGTCGGGAAGTCTGAATTTATTGATTCCTGCTATTGAGGGTATTTCTTTCGATTCAACAATTTGTTTAACTTTCTTGGATGATATAAATTCATAAAGTTCAAATCGCACCTTACCAGATTTTGATGAATACCAAGCCAGCATCGGACGTAGAGAAGCTGTTTTACCGACAAATGTATTGGGTGCAAGTAATGTCAGAGGTATGCTACCAGCCTGACATCCACCACGGGAACCACCAGCAGTAGAGTATCCACTTGCAGGTTTGCTATTTTTCGGCTTGTATTTAGCGTAGGCTGGAATTATGGTAATTAATAACAGCATCACTGTAAGCAAGCTTACAAATCTACGGTTATTTCTCCAACGTATTGAATTTGAATGATTCATGATGAATATTGTATTAATGTACAGTTTTCAGCAAATAAGCATGAAAAATACGATACGGTTTACATAAATATAGAAATCTCTTTAACAGTCTATTTTTAACGGTTTAGATTTCATATTGAAAAAGACGTAGCAATGCTACGTCTCTACATGAGTTTCAGGCTAACTACAACATATCGGTAAGTATAAGTTTAATACAGCAACTTTTAAATTTAATAACTTCTAGATAAACAGATACCAGAATTTTATATCCAAGTGTGGCAAAAATATAAAGGCTCAAAACTTAACTCGAATGGAGTTGTAAACCATGACACCTCAAGAATTTTTAGAAAGTTTAGCACAAGCAGAAACAGATTCGCAGAGGTTAATAGTTTTTGCACAATATCTAGATTCAACCGCACTTGATAATGCTACAACTAAAATGTGGAGAAGGCTTTCTTACAGCAACGAAATCGAAATGTCGCTCAATAATGTTGCTTTTCATTTAGAAGCACTTGCTGAAACAAAAGTAAAAGCACAGTAATTATAATTCGTAATATGTCCCTCCGGGATACGCTGCGCTAACGTAATTCTTAATTCGTAATTTTTTTATAGGGAGTAGGGAGTAGGAGATTGTAAATCATCATATTTGATGTTTGAATAATGAGAAGAAGAATTTTCTACCCCCTCTCCCCACTCTTCCCCCTCTTCCCCCTCTCTCTTCTAACAAACCATTTTTTTCAATCCCAATCGTTTCAAAAATATTGATAATATTAACGATAATCCTAGTAATATTATCCAACCAGTCATTTTTATGATAAGTATTTGAGGAAGATTAAAGCTTGCTTGACTAAATAATTTCGTACCAATAGATAAAAATATTTGTGACAAAATGCCGTTAATACAAAAAATACCTAGGCTGTATTTTGATAGTATTTTTGTCAGTTTAACTATTCGTGGGGGTAAACTTTTTTCGCTGACCGATGCAAAGCAGATAAACATCATTGGTACGCTCAGAAGACAAGAAAATGCTGCATAGTCAAAGGGGCGTAAATTATCAGCTAAAAGTACAGTTAATACTTTATATTCAGCCATCATTGTTGCAGCAGTAAGGCATAATATTAATACTTTATTTGTTTTACTTAATGAATATGATGTTCTTTCTATCCAGTCAAAGTTTTGACAAGTATATACACCCAAAGCTATGTAGCCAATCCAATAAATAATTAAAGGACGTTCTAGAAATCGTAAAATGTTTAAAACTTCATCTACAAAGAAACCGCTAATTGTACCGTAAACAAATAATAAAAGCACTCCCTGAATCAGTATCGTTGTAAAAATATTTTTTTCTTGAATTATCCAATCTCTAATCAAGACAAAATTCCACAGTAATTGTAATACCACTAAAAAATAATAAGCACCCGTAAATATTTCTCCTTGAAAAATTTGTGTGATTATTTCTATAATCGAATTTCCATTGATAATTTTTAATCCTGTTGCGATAGCAAACCAAAACAAAAGCGGAGTTCCCAAACGATTCAAACGTTTTTTGAATAAAGCTTTTCTTAACTGTGCTGAAGGTTCTGTGGGAGATTCTACGGTTTGCTTTTCAAACAGAAAAATAGAAATAGTTAGAAAGACTGGAACGCAAAATTTTAGGGGAGCAAATAAGGTTTCTAGTATTTCATAACTTCCGTTTAAAGCGGAGCTTGGAATAAATATTGAGTGAAAGGATACTACTGCTGTAATACTTATTGCTTTGAGGAATTCTAAGAAAAATAATCTGTGTGAATCTGGTGAAGGTTGAGGATTTAATTCGACTTTCGGCTGGTCTTTCATATAATTACATCCATAAATTTAGGTTATATATTAATTAGAGAAAAATAAATTCAAAGATTTTGATTTTTGAGTTGTTTTTGATGTTTATCTTTCACTTTTTTATTATATGAATTGATAAATATGTAGAGCTATCTTAAAATTCTTTTTTATCTATCTGGAAATTTATTGTATAACTAGGAAAATTTATTAATTGTTAGCAGGGAACTTCTGATGTTTTTGATAACACTGGGAGGGTTGGGACTATAAAAGTTTGTAGAAATAGCGAATGGATAAGTTTGAAATTAATCTGTTTAAGACTTAACCATCCTATTTTTGTTTAATTCTATATATATGTAAATGATGATAATGTAATTATTTACTTACAAATTACAAATCACAAATTACAAATTACGAATTACCAACCATCATATGCTGTTAAAGATTTAGTCAATGTAGCGAATTTCTCTTTATATATTTTGGAACCTGGAAAGAGCTTTTGTAGTTCTTTTTGACCTAAAAGTCGAATCTCTGTGACTGTCTCTATTGCTTTTTGTTTGCTTTTTGCTTTTTTTCTCCATCCTAGTTGAAAGTTACGAATCAGTATTATTTTTATTGATAATGGTAAAAATTGGAACAGAGGAAACTGAAAATGTGGTTCTATGGGAAAATACTTGTTTGGTGTTTGAATAAAGTATCTTCTACCAATTCTTTTGATTTCCTCAGCCATTTTGATTTGATTGTCGTAAGTAAATAAATGTTCAATGACTGAGTTGGAAAATACAATATCGAATTCTCTATCTTTAAATTGACTCAGATTGGTAGCATCACCAATTATGGTTTTGATGTGAGGATTATTACTGTAACTATATTCGATATTTAAGAGGGTGATTTGTATATCTTTCAGATGCAATAATTCTTCTAAAAACCCTGATTCAATCCAGAATTCTAATGTACCACCGATATCAAGAATATTTAAGCTGTAAGGAATAGTATCTATTAAGGATTTGAAAAAACCAAATCTTTTTCTTCTTAGTGAAAATACCAGTGAGTTTTTTTGCCGATTATCGTATATTACTCTCGGTAATAGTGGCATGATATTTTTCTCCTGACAACCGTAAACCGTTGTATTTTATCGGAAGGTTACTTTTTATTCAATGTTTTTTTTATGACATCAAATAGGGATTTAGGTATTCTACCAGCGGATAATATTGATATTAAAAAAGTATAGATAACGATTAACAATAAGGGTTGAAGAAATGTTTTGAAAGATGGAGCTAATGGAAGATTTATGGCGATTAATAAGGCTATTGTAATACTTGAAGTGGGTAAAATCACTGGTTTAAGCAATTTTAGAATATTCCATCTAGATGTATGACTCACTGCTAACCAAAACCATACGCTTGCTCCAATTCCCATGACCACAGCAACTGCGATCGCAACTCCGGTGACTCCTCCCAAATTGGCTCCTACAAAGAAAGCTGGAATAGAAAGCGGAACCAAAATCCAGTTAATCAAAGCATTAATATTTGGTTTATTAGTAGCGTTTAAAGCAGTACCGAGAATTGACATGAAACCTCTTGCATAAGCAAAAATTATCACTATCTGAAAAATGCTGACTGCTGGTATCCATTGTTTCCCGTATACCAAGGGAATAATCCACGGTGCAACAACAAATCCGATACCATAAATAGCAGCATATGTTACAGCATACATTTCTAATATTTGACAAAGATATATTTTTCTCCCTTCGTCGTCTTGCTGAGAAAGTACCGAAAAATTGACTCGATTAATCTGCGATAGAGCAAATGTTGGTAACATAGCCAATTGATAAGCAAGATTATAGTAGCCTAAAGCTGTAGCTCCAATTAATCTACCAATAATCAGATTATCAGCATTGGTATTTGCATAAACGGCTAAATTAATTCCTATCAGACTGCTAATATAAGCACGTACCTCGCGAATTGCTTGACTATCAGGTTTAAAATAATATTGAAAATGATATCGACTAAAATAACGTTTCAATAAAGCATCAACCATCGACATGGCAATTTCCGCAACAGCAAAAGACCAGACTCCAGCCCCGAAAAATGCACAAACTACCGCAGTCGCAAAACGAGCAAATCCCGCACAGCTATCAGTTATAGCCAATTCGCGGAACTTCATCTGACGTTGTAAAACAGCATTATGTGAACCAGCACCAGCACCGATGATGAATACCCAAGCTACAGTTGAAGTCAGCAGAAACACTACAGGTTCATCAAAAAATTTCGCTAAGGGAAAACCAGCTAAAGCTTGAACAACGAACATCACAATAGAAATATTCACACCCAAGCTATAAACAGCATTTACCAGCTTTTTATCATCCAAACCCCGTTGAACCAAAACAGTTGCAATCGCTGTATCCTTAAACAAACCCGAAAGAGTCGTGACAATCAACACCATTCCCCAGACACCAAAGTCTTCAGGAGACAGTAAACGAGCTAAAAATATCTGAGCAACCAACTGAGAAATTTTGGCAAAAGCAAAACTGATAGTCAACCACAAACCGCTTGAAGCTATTTTTTTACTGCTTATATCAGTCATTTTTAAGAGTTAGGAGTTAAGAATTAAGAGTTAGGAGTTTTTATCGGTATTATGTTAATTTTCTGTTCCTTTTCTTTGTTTATGAAAATTTTTATTATTGTTACTGTTAACGGGATTAATATTATAGTTTAATGTTTATTTGTTTGATTTTTTAGCATAAAATAATTCACGATTTATATAGTTATTATTTTTAATTGTTCATTTTTAATTTTTAATTTCTAATTTATAACTGTTAACTGATAACTGTTCCCTGTTCACTGTTCACTGTAAATAATCGAATGCGGTGTTTGTCTTTTAGCTAACTCTACTCCTTTGTTTCCTAATTTTTCCCGTAGCTGTTTGTCTTTACATAACCTAGTCAATGCTTGAGAAACTTCTTCGGGGGAATCTGGACTTACTAATAAACCATTTTCTTCGTGATGTACAGCATCTTCAACACCACCGATACGAGAAGCAATCACGGGTTTACCAAAGTAACCTGCTTCAGCGTAAACGATACCGAATCCTTCAATACTCGCATTTTGAGTATCGTAAAATGTCAGCATGGCAAAAATGTCACTAGCTGCATAATAATCGGCTAAATCTGCATCGGGTACAAATCCTGCAAAATGCACTCGTTCTGTAAGCTGTAATTGAGTAACGATTTGTTCGAGTTCGGACTGCATTTTTCCTCTTCCACAAATTATATAGTGGACATCAAAACCTTGCTTTAAAAGCTGGTTAAGATTATCAATTACTCTTCCAAAACCTTTACGTTTAACCAATCTTCCCACAGAAAGAATTACTATTGCATTTCCTGAAATATTGTATTTTTTACGAATATTGAATCGTGAATTTTCAAGATACTGTTTACTTTTGGCTTTATCACCAAATTTTTCTGCTCTAACTATCGGATTAATAGTGTAAGTAGGAGTATTAAAATTAAATTTTTCTTGCAGAAAGTTTCTAGTAAAAGAACTATTACAAACAAGACCGGAACTACGTTGTAAAGTTAATTCAAATAATTTTTTTAATATAGGATTGCGTAAAGGACAAAGAATATCATTACCGTGTAAATAAATAAAAAATTTGATTGGTAAAAGATAGCTTAATATCAGAATAGTAGGAAAATCGTAGCCATGTCCCCATTCTATATAACGGTAACGATAGCGAAAATAGAGTTTAATTGCGAAAAAAAACGACCACAGCATATTTATAATTTGTTTGATTATCGCTCCGAAACCAAACAAACGCGGTATTTTTGGTAAATACCAACGATGAATATAAAACTCTTGATTTTTATCGAAATCTTGATAACCTTCAAAAGTTGCTGTTAATAAAACAGTTTTTTGGGGATTTTGCAAACAGCGATTATACACATACTCCTCAATTCCACCTTCTTTAGGAAAAAAAGTACGCGAAACAACCAAAATTTTTGGTGTAGATGCTTCTTCTTGACTTGTAATGTTGTCAACTGATGAAAGATTTTGCATTTTTTTATCAGAAGTACGAGTTAGGAATTAGATATTAAGTAGCAAGTAGCAAGTAAATTGCTAAAAAGATTTTTCTTTTCACCTTTGCTGTTCTAATTTTCATTATTACTCACTACTCATTACTTCTACTACCTACTCCCT
>JBCBHT010000020.1:0-47897 GCA_038525335.1 Cyanobacteria bacterium J06621_15
TGCTCCTGCGTAATGCTCATAAATCATCTTAGGACTAGTCCCAACTAACTTCGCTACATCCTTTGCATCGAGCATCTTGGTTCTTCCATCTGGAGTCGGAATTGGTGTTTCTAAGGCTGCTGTAATAAAAGTATGCCTGGTTTGATAAAGTTTACGATACTCTATGCCATCTAACCCTTGAAGCACAGAACGCCATACTCTATTCGTAAGGTTATGCACATCAATCCATTTACCTTTGGGAGAAGGAAATACTTTAGTCTCACCAGTTGCATTTTCTGGTTTGATTGACTCTAGAAGTGCTACGAGTTTCTTGTTTGCTGGAAACGAACGTTTTTTCTGAGTCTTCAATCCTTTTTTACAAACCAGTCCGTTCTCTGCTTCAACTACCGATTGCTCAAATCGTATTGTTCTAAAGTCTTCTGAAATATGCTTCCATTGCAAAGCAACAGCTTCTGATGGTCTACATCCGCTCATGAACAGGAATTCTATTAATGGAGCGTAATGATTGTAAAAATGGTTATCTTTAAAGCTTTGAATAATTTTATCTCTTTCTTCTAAGCTAAAAGGATTAATATCTGAAGCCCCAGATTGACTCTTAGGGATTTTGATTTCACTTGCCATTCCAAAAAACGGATTGTGACTAATCATCTGGGATTTTAGCGCCCATTGACAACAAGCTGCTAACTGAGTAAGTATCCGTTTAGCAGAATTCGCTGTTTTATTCGCAACCAACCAATCACGGATTGCAATTGCATCATTTAAGGACTTACTTGGCAACTGTACTTCAATGCAGCGAGCGATATTAGTATAATCCTTTGCCAAAGTACTCGGCGATAGGCTAGAACGCTTAAAATCAGTATATTTCTCCCATAACTGCACCAAACTCGGTTGAGACGCAGATGGTGTAGAAGATGGTGTAAATGGTGTAATTTCCCCCGAATCGACTTGTGACTTGTATTTATCCAAATCATTGGGGTCAAACCGCTCAAACAAAATATCTTTTTCAATTTCCGAAGCCTTCAATTTAGCTAACTTCCGATGATGTGGTGTATCGGGATAGCCAGTAGAAATATAATATCGCTTGCGGGCAAAGTGGAATCTTAGCTGCAAACGACCATTAGAAAGAATTACCGACACAGAACCTTTAGAAGCCCTGCCAGTTGGTGTTTTAGAAGCCATATGTAAAGAAGGTGTAATCTACCTTCTATTGTACACAAGTAGCGTACACAAGGATTACACCATCTTTACACCATTTTTTTATCCAAATCGACCTAAAGATATCCAATAATTTAATTATACCTTCTTTAAGCCGTCCTCCGAAACCCTTGCCTTACAAGTAAAAACGTCGGAATTTCGGTAATGCCAGGAACGAGACTTGAACTCGTGACACGAGGATTTTCAGTCCTCTGCTCTACCAACTGAGCTATCCCGGCAGGTTTATTTGACCTACGATTAAAGAATATAGCAAACTTATCTCTCTTTTGCAATAGTTTCGTTAATAAATCTATTTATATAAATATTATGAAGATTTGTTAAATAAAAAATTGCAGGAAGTGAATGCTTATGATAGTCCGACTGCTTTAGTAGTGGAAGTTTTCGGAAATTTTCTAAGGCAAAATTTCTCAGAATATATAATTAATTTTGCTTAGGCACTTAACTATTGTTGATTATTTAATTTGTTGGAAGTCCCTTATCTAACAGAATATGGTTTTGAAGAGTTAAACCTACAGAATTCACCAGCTACAGCAGCAATAATTGAAATTTTAATGACCCGAACGCAACGATATAATTGTACTAGATATAAATTACGCCCATGTTTCGTATTGAGTCTATGGCTAACAAAATTTTTTGTCACAGGGTTCGCAGTGAAAGATATGGTGCTTGAAAAAAAATACTCCATAATTAATAAAATTGCATCAAGAGTATTTTGTTTCACTATTTCAGATATAATTCTTATTCTATATAAATAAAAAAGTGCAATCTATTGAAAAAATACCCATCAATCAAGAAAAAGCTCAAAGAATGGCAGATTTTTTTAGCTTTTTAGGAGATGCTAATCGTTTAAGAATTCTTTCACTTTTAGCAGAAAAAGAACTTTGTGTTAGTGATTTAGCAGCTATTTTAGAAATGAGCGAATCAGCTGTTTCTCACCAATTAAGAAACTTGCGAATTATGCGTTTGGTAAGTTACCGGAAGCAAGGTAGACGAGTTTTCTATCAACTCCATGATAGTCATGTATTACATCTCTATCAATCTGTTGCTGAGCATATAGATGAAAAAGATGAAATATCCTAATCGCTATTAATGATATATTTCTCAAGAAGAAGCTTAAAGCGCTCAGCGCTCAAAATCATATGTCCTAAACTTTTCTGTCAATGCGTAAGTCCTATTACCTTACTATTATCTGCTTCGCTGGAGTTGTGATAAGCCTACAATGTCTGATTCATGTCTTAAAAGCAATATCCAAAGTTTAAATTACTTGTTTCTCAAGGGAAATTGAGTAAGTATAAATATTTAATTTTTATATATTTTAGTGAAAAATACTACTAAATACTGATATATTGTTGAAAATTATTTGTGATAAGTAGTTCGGATGGAATTAGGGTTTGGGTTCACATTATTGTTTAACGTGAGGGAAGAAAATGAGTAAAGCATTGCAGGCTCTTCTGACAAACTCTGTTTTAGGTACAATGCTGATTTTTAGTAGTGATGCTATAGCAGTACAGACAACTATTAATTTAGAGAGCAAGGGTGAAATTTTGGATGCAAAATCAAATGTTCACCATGAAAAAATTCATCAGGAAAAACTCATAGCACAGGTTACTTCGGTGTCTCAGCTATCTGATGTACAGCCTACTGACTGGGCTTTTCAAGCTTTGCAATCTTTAGTAGAACGTTACGGATGTATTGCTGGATATCCAAACCAAACCTATCGTGGTAATCGAGCATTAACTCGGTATGAATTTGCAGCTGGTTTGAATGCTTGTCTGGATAGAGTAAACGAATTAATCGCAACAGCCACAGCCGATATTGTTACAAGGGAAGATTTAGCTACACTCCAAAAATTGCAAGAGGAATTTTCAGCCGAACTTGCAACTTTACGAGGAAGAGTAGATGCAGTAGAAGCACGAACTGCTCAGTTAGAAGCAAATCAGTTTTCTACAACTTCTAAACTTGAAGGTGAAGTTGTAACAGCAGTGGTTGATGCTTTGGAAGGTGATACAAATGAAGACAATACGACTTTCGGAGCAAGAGCGCGAATAAATTTTGTCACTAGTTTTACAGGTAAAGACACTTTATACACTCGTATTCAGACTAATAATATTGTCAGTCCTGACATTGGAACACCTGAAGGTAATCTTGCTTTTGGCGAAAGTAACGATGATGCTAGTACTGATGCTGCACTTGATGCATTATGGTACAGCTTTCCTTTAACTGACAAAACCAACGTGATTGCGATTGCCAATGCAGGTGCAGCCGATGACGTTGTAGATACTGTAAACCAATTTGATGGCGATGGAACTGAAGGTGCGATATCTGCTTTCGGTACTCGCAACCCAATTTATTACAATATGGATGGTTCTGGATTAGGAATCACTCAAGAGTTTGGCGATAGTTTAGCATTGAGTTTAGCTTATTTAGGAAGTTCTCCTAGCGACCCTTCTTCAAATAACGGTATATTTAATGGTCCCTATGGTGCGCTTGCACAGTTAACTTTTGAGCCGAGCAAACGCTTCAAGGTTGGTCTAACTTATATCAATGCTTACAATCAGGAACTAGGAACTGGTAGCCAACGAGCTAATCCAATATCGTTTCTTCAATCGACACAAGTTGCTCCTCCCGGTGTTCCTGGAGAACCGGAACCTGTAGAAGTCCCATTTTCGAGCAACTCTTACGGTATACAGGCAACTTTAGGGATTAGCAAAAACATTGTATTGGGAGGCTGGGCAGGATACACTAATGCAACTAATTTATCTACCCAAGGAGGTCGATTCGACCGTGGAAACCTTGATATATGGAATTGGGCAGTAACTTTAGGGTTCTCAGATTTGGGTAAAAAAGGAAACTTGGCGGGAATTATCGTAGGTATGGAACCGAAAGTTACGGATTCAAGTATCAATGAAATAGATGAAGATAGTGATACCTCCTACCATATTGAAGCCTTTTATCAGTTTAAGATAAATGATAATATTGCTATTACCCCCGGAGTTGTATGGTTAACTGCACCAGACCACAATGAGAATAATGAAGATGTCGTGATTGGTGCCCTCAGAACTACCTTCACTTTTTAAGTCAAATTTTTCATATACCGTAAAAATCGGGAATATTGGATTGAAGCGACTTTGAAACAGTAGTTGTTCGTTGAAAAACCCGGTTTTTTTGAGCTTAACTCTAAATGGGAATTTTTAAAAAACCAGGTCTGATTTGAAGTGCTGTCAATGCACCAAATAATTTTATACACGATGCTTTTTTTATGGTATAATCGAAGAATAAGTTAAGTATATTCACTAATGTAAGCAGAGATATTTTAAATTAACTTTGCTTATAACTATGTAAGTTTATGGTAATTAGTTAAGGTAAAGCAGTAATTTAATTTTCATCAATATAAAGTCTTTAAGAATGATTTATCTCTAAAAAAATTAGTAATTATTCTTTAAAAAAAGACCAGCTTCCCACAGCTGGTCGGTCATATTTTTATTCGTGTTGTCTTCTCAATAAAGTTAAACCCAAACTTTCGCGTTCCCAAAACGCCTTGGGCAATCTTTCTTTACAATATTGTAACAGGCAGTACAGAATTTTCCTGAAAATTTATCAAAAAAAGATATTTATATAGATATTGCTTGCTTATCTTTAAAAACAATCGAATATAACCAAAGCATAACAGGAGCAAGAAAGGTACACAAAGATAATTCCAAGCTTGTTAGATTCTTTGTTCTAAATTCTAAATCCAGTAAAAGGTTTGTCTAAAACAACATTTCTGCAAAATCTAGAATCTTGTAATTGAAAATTCATAGTTTTTCATCCTCTAACTATTAACAGATTGTGGTTTTCCCCAAATTATGGTTTCTTGCTTGTAAATAGCTATTCCTGGCTTAGCTCCTTTAGGCTTATAAACATGCTTGGGTTCGGTGTAAATCACTGGTACTTGTTCGCTTTGACGAGCGCGACTGTAATATGCTGCAAGATTTGCAGTAAATTGTAAATCATTTTCTTCGGCTACTGCACCGGGTTCTAACCTTAGTAATACGTGACTTCCAGGAATTTCCTGAGCGTGAAACCATAAGTCATAATCACCAGCAACTTTAAAAGTCAATTGGTCATTTTGACGGTTGTTACGTCCAATTATTACTTCAAAACCACTTGGGGTTTGGTGACGATAAAAGTTTGTAGTCACATCATTTGAACTACGTCTGCGGTATTCTGAATCTTCTAAATATTTTTGTGAAATCAATTCTTCTCGTACTTCTTCCAAAGCTTCTAAATCTTCAGATTCAAGATAGTTATCAATTTGAGAAATTGCTGATTCAACTTGTTCTAAATATTCAATTTCGGTATTAACTTCTGCCAGCAAAGGTTCTACAGCAGTACGAGCGCGTTTAAGTTTTTGATGCTGTTTATAAAGTTTTTGGGCATTTTGTACTGCGTTTTTATCTGGCTGTAATTTTATTTTTACTGGCTTATTTGTTTCAAAATCAGTCAAATTAATTTCCTCCATTCCCGGTTCCCATTCTTGCAGGTAAGCCATTAATAAATCAGCTTGGGTGCGATATTCATCTGATTGTTCTGACTGCTGCAAACGTTTTTCAAATGTTTCAGCTTTGGAGCGTAATTTTCCTAAAATATTACTTAGTTTCTGAATTAGTTGATGTCGCAGCTGAGAAAATACCTGTTGATTAAGTTTATCGGTATAGTAACGGTTAATTAACTCTTGAATACTGTCTGCTTTTTCTACTACACCCCATCCAAGTACGGTGTAGCCAGTTTCAGTCCAACCAGGTTGAAACTTTTCTTGTTGTAAAGCTTGAAGCCAAGTATGCCATTGTTTAAATAATAAATCCCATTCTTTGGGTGTTAGTTTATCAGTTGTACTTTCCTTACTCAGGTTCCCAGCTAAAAGCATAGACTCTACCAAAGCAGGAGAAACACCACGATAATTTTTTGTTAGCTGACGTTTTATTTTTCCTGGAATCAAGCTAACCCTTTCATACCAATCTTGTTGTGATTCATCCAAACTGGGAATAGCAGCAGTAAGCTTTGGTGGTTGTTCGTAAACTTCTCCAGTCAAAATAGGTCGAACGCTTGATTTTTGCTCGTTGACTTGGCGACCTGCAGTAATAATTATATTTTTAGCATCTGTAAGAATCACATTGCTGTATTTACCCATAATTTCTACATACAAGTGATATAAAGCTTGCTCTCCCGGACGACGAGCGAATTGCAAATCTATAGCACGTTCCCAATCAGCAACCGTCTCAATTTTCACCAAAGCTAAACCACCTAACTGATGAATCAATTGCTGAGAAAACGTAAATGTATCTGGTGAACGGGGTGGTGGAGAACCGATATGAATACGAGCAGCTTGGGGATGCCAAGAAATCTCTAGCCAATCCCGACCTTCGAGAGTACGGAGTGCAATTGCAATAGTGTAGCGGTCGCGCTGATAAACTTGCTCTAAACGCGATGGTAGCCAGTTAGCACGGATATCGCTGCAAACTGCACTTAAAGTAGTATAGTCAAATGTTTGCACAGCGATTTTTATTTTAAGAACATTGATAATGGTAAGTATAGCTCGATTAAAACAATAGATGCACGTCTTAAAATATAAAAATCTTTAAAACGTGCATTTGTTGAATTAACTATTTTATTGTTGAAAACCAGAAAAGTTTTAAATTAAATAAGACGATGCAACTTTATTAAATATATTTATTTGAGATATTGATTCAAATTCTATTCAATACTTATAGAAAAATTATTCAAGATAAATAAAATAATAAATTAGTTGATGCACTTACATTGATTTATTTTTATTTAGGTTTATACTTCATCTTTTTTCTTCTTTTTGCTCAACCCTAAGCCACTAAGTCCAGTAATGAATATTGCACCGATTGTACCGGGTTCGGGTACGCTAGTTGTAGGAGAATTACCAACTTTTATTTGAAAAGCATTACGAGAACCTCTAGGTGCTTTACCTTCCCAAGTCATTGATGCTTTACCTGTAATTTTGAAAGGAGAAGAAATATCATTAAGTTGAAGATAATCAATATCGCGACTACCACTTTCATTAGAAATTAAATCTCCAATTGCATCACCATTGAATACAAGGTCAGTTAAAGCAGTTGTGGTATCAGCCCAAGCACTTGTACGGAAGAAAATACTGTTTATCGGACCGCTAAAATCTTGAGTACTTAAAACTTGACCACCGAGCATGTAATTTACTGTGCTTCCATCGTATTCTAAGCTGAAATCATATTGTTGACCGCTTTCCCAATTAAACTGTGTTTCTGTTGCAACTGTAGCACCTTGGGTGACATCACCATTGATTTTCAATTCTTTCTGAGCGCGACCTCCTCTATCTCCAATTCTTCCTTCAGCAACAAACAACTCAGAAAAATCTCCATCATCAATTAAGTTGTTAAAGTCTGCATCAGTAAAATTAGTTGTATTTACTAAATTCATCGCTTGGGCAGAGTTTGGTGCCATTAATAATCCAAGAGCAGTGATGGATAAAGCAAATAGTGAATTACGTGCGTTGATTTTCTTTGTTAAGTTAAACATTTTTATTGTCCTAAAAACTATTCAAAAAATATTTTTATTATTGGTTTACCGAGTTTATCGCAGCCGAAATAAAGTTAGTTTTAAGCCTGGATATACATTATATAAACTAGATAAATAAATATCCTTGCTAAAGTTTTTTCGGTATTTAATCTAATACAAATTACTCACTAAAACTTCCAGTTATGTAATTTAAATTCCGTAAAAGTAAATAATTTTTAATTAGAAATTAACTGTTGGAGGCTTCGGTTACTTATGTATCTAGTTAAAACTCTCTAGATAGAAACGTCTATGAAAAATTCTGTCTTTTATTAAAACTTTGTATTTGGATTAAGTATTTTCTACTTTTAGTAAATATACTTAAATATATTCATTAAAATAATACTTATCTTGTCTCAGTATAGGATGTATAATAACAGTATAAATACGTAATTTAAATTTTATATAAAGCATCTAAGCCCTGTATTCTTATATCAGGGGTGTATTAGAGGTGAATTCAGAAGAAATATAAAACTATAGCAACCCTAAATGATTTTTAAGAATTTTAATTTTATAAATAAACTGGCGCTTTATTACCACAATTAAACAAGCAAAGTCCACCTATTAAGTAAGTCGGCAAAATTATTTATGTCATTGCGTTAGCGCAGCTTGTCCGATAGGACGGACATACGATAGCGTTAGCGGAGCGTCTGTGCTAGCGCAGCATGTCCGACAGGATATAAGAGATAGCAGTCTCAACGTGTTGATATTACTTCGTTTCACTATTTCTCCCGAGGAGACGCTGTGTTAGCGTTCCCGGGTCGCGTGCGGCTCAGCTTGGCGATAACCTTAGACAGTTCCACTCGCAATCAAGAATGTACAATCAATTTTGTCTAGGTACTTAGAACAAATCATAATTTCCCCAATTTTCTCTCTATGAGCTGTCTGCTTAGTTTTTAGGGGTATGAAATAAGTATAGTTGCAGAGTTATTTTACCTAAATACAAAAATATATTTTATTAACTGAATAAGAATATACGATAATAGGTAATCGGTAATCATAGCCCTATAAAAGAATTTATTTGGCTATAAATGTTTAATTTGGCTAAAGATGAATTCTACCTTCACAATTACCGATTACCTATTATTTTTTCATCTGAATTCTTAACTATTGGCTACCATAGGTTGTTCTACAGATTGCTGTAATAAATTTGTGTAGAGTTCGCTTAATTGCATTGCAACCCCATCCCAACTAAATTTATTTTCAACCCGTTTTCTTGCAGCTTGACCTAATTTTTCAGCCCATTGAGCATCTAGTAAAATTCGGTCAATAGCATTAGCGAAAGCTTGAGCATCTTGCGGAGGTGCTAATAAACCAGTTTCTTCATTCACAACGGTAAATTGAAGTCCACCTACATCGCTCGCTACTACTGGTGTGTAGCTTGCCATTGCTTCTATAGCTACTAGTCCAAAAGGTTCGTAATGACTTGGAACAACACAAACGTCAGCCGCAGCATAATAGGATGGCAAGTCTTTTTGGCTGA
The DNA here is from genome assembly GCA_038525335.1 of Cyanobacteria bacterium J06621_15. Classification (GTDB taxonomy): domain Bacteria; phylum Cyanobacteriota; class Cyanobacteriia; order Cyanobacteriales; family Nostocaceae; genus Rivularia. Next base: position 9,296 of record JBCBHT010000020.1, read on the forward strand.
CACGACCAGGAAACTCTGTTATCTCAGTTATTCCTAATTCTGCAACTATTTTTTCAATGCGATCGCGTTCTTTACCATCGCTTTCTCCAGGACGACTACCACCACAAATTACTAATCTTAATTTATCTGAACCGAGTAGTTTAGATTGCCCTACTGCACGTACTAAAGTCTCAATACCCTTACGCTGGTCGAAACGACCTACATATAATACAAGCTTTGTTTCGGAATGAATTCCTAATTCTGTTCTTGCTGCTTTTCGGTCAACGCAGCCAAACCGTTCAATATCTGTACCGCAAGGAATTACATCAATGCTTCCCTTCGTGGAAACCAGGGTACGCATATGTTCTTCTTCTTGCGGTGAAGTTGCAACAATTCTTTGAGCAGTTTCTAGTACCTGCTTTTCTACTCCTAAGCGAGTGCTGGCAATCAAAGGAACAGTTTTTACGGTATTGTACTTAACTGCTCCTAAAGAATGATATGTATGAACTAAGCTAAGACTTCCTTGTTTCTGTTTTAACTGCATACCAACCCAGCTAGAAAGCCAGTAATTGGTATGAATTAGAGAATAAATAATTCCATTATCTTCTTGAAATTGGAGAAAATTATCTACAAATTCTGGTAAGTGCCCAAAAATATTGTCTCGTGGCACAAAATCAACATTACCAGCCTTCAAGCGAATTGTTCGACAATTCGGAGAGTGCCAAACAATCTCTTCCTGTTCGATACTTACTTTACGGGTAAACATATCAACTTGCCATCCAAGTTCAGCTAATGCTTCTCCTACGTGACGAACGTAAACATTCTGCCCTCCAGCTTCTTCCTTACCTATTTCAATCGCTGGGTCGCCGTGGACGGAAATCAAGGCGATGCGTTGTTCTGTTGCAAGGTTCATAGTTTGTTGGTTATTTATGTGTTTTGTTTAGTAAGGACTGCTACTCTTGAAAGCGCGAAACCTTAAGACCAAAATCTTTGTAAATGTTAATGTTATTTTTATTTTAATTTAAGATGTGAAATATTTTTACTTATTTGCTATTAGCTTTACTCTCAGGTCTTCAGTAATAATATGGATTAACGTAGTGATATAAAACCTATACCTGTATTTACTGTTACTTCTTATAACCCTAAATCCGACTTATGATATTTGCTACACACCAAATAAACAAAGTACTATTTGTGACTAATAATTTCGTTATTAATTGTAAAGAGTAATCATATAAAGTAATAATTATTTCTCTTTAGGTAAGTATTAATACTAAATAAATTTTTAACTGAAATTGAAAATTGTTTATAACTAAGCTTTTATGGATGTCAAATTACAATAGCTTTGCATAAGATATGTAATTTAATTTACATATACGGACGATACAGTATTAATTTGGCTTAAACTATTGTTTATGAAAGAAATAAAATTTTACTTATCTTAATTAATGTCAAAAATAATACGCTAGTTATAATCAGCAGATATCGATAATATATGATTTTTTTATAGATACTTATCAAATAAAACTTGGATTTTGTAGCTAGCATTCAATTATGGCTAGCCTGATTTATCTTCAAAATCGATTCTTTGATTCTCAAATCGTTGATTAAGTCCTATTTTCTCGTTTCAAATTTACGAATTTAATTTTAAATTTAATATATTAAGCAAACTCAAGTGGGTATCTTAGGTATCTTAAATTTTAAATCCCAATCTAGGCACCCCAACTAATCTATCTATTAGTATTTTGATATGCTTTATCGCATCGACTGTTTCTAATAAAAATCAGTCATCTTCGGTCATTTATTAATCTGTATATAACCCAATGGTAATTTTTCGCTAGCACACTTTATCAAAAGCAACTTTAAAACCCAGTTGTATCGAAGGGTAACTTGCGACAAAGCTATTACAAAAACTACTTATGTTAGTAACTAACGTCCTCTGCGAAGATGTATCAGTAACTTAAATAATGCTCGTCAATTGAAAAGTTAAATGCATTACAACTTAGACAATTTAAGCGAGCTGCTATCATCAACAAAAAGGAAGTTTGAAAAGCCCAATCCAAAAATTTACAGGGGTAAAATGCTATCTTCCTGAACTCGGTGGGCTAATTCACTCTTCCTTATTAACCACCTAGTTGGTAGTCTGTGCAGCAAGCATTTCTTTGAGCTTTTCTAATTCTGTAGCCCAACGAGGATCTGGATAAACCCCATCAGACGAGGAGCTACTGCTGCTGCTACTATCTTTAGAACCACTTCCACGACGAGATTTTTTCTTACTCTTACTAACTCCAGTATGACCAGAGCCACCACCAGCATTTTGGTTTGGTGTCGATGCTTTAGCACCTTGCTGTTGTTCTTCACCTTCCTCACTATTCTTGGTGCGAGGTAATGCTTTCTCCAATTTTATAGGTGATTCCTTGAACATTTGACCGTTATATTTTTCAATAATCTGGTCTGCTTGTTCGTCATTGTTAACGGTCATAAAACCAAAGCCACGGCATTTGCCAGTCTTACGGTCTTTGATTAATTTAGTAGTAATGCTGTTACCTTCTTCAGCAAAAACTGCTTGCAATTCTGATTTATCTATTTCTTCTTTGGGCAAATTGCCTATGTATAGGCGAATGGACATGAAAGAACCTCCAATATGGTTAGATGTTTAGGAGCGGGTTTAAAACAAAAACTTGGTTTTATAGATGACGGACATATCTTATTGACCTTCATATTGCCGCGAACCATCTTTTTACCCTAAACTGTCAATGTTTACAATACAGTTTTTTCCCAAGCTGATTTTTTTATGCAAAATTTTGCGCTTAATGGCGCGAAAACTTTAATCCAAAAAATTATAAATTCTGCATTATACTTCTTGCAAAACAAATTTGATTCAATGCTCTTTTATTATGAAGATTTAAACACCATTTCCTACAATATCACGCTATCTTTAGCACAGCTAGTTCAGCACAGACATTTATAGCCAACTTATTAATGCATAGTAGCATACAATACATTTTTTTCGTGAAGCAAACCCCTTCTATAAACAAAAACCAGCCAACGGCTGGTTAATTTCCTGCTGTGTTGGAAGGACGAAAGAGGGGCATATAATAGCGCTAACAGCCTCATAGATTAACTAAGCCTAATTACTTAACAATTTAAAAGGCACACTAATTATTTGTAAATAATTGTAACGCTTTATTTTATGTTTCGCAACTTTTGTTTACAAAGTGATGAAGCAGCGAACAGTTATCAGTCAACAGTTAACAGTTAACAGTTTTCAATTATGTTTAATGTGAAATAAAAAATTTTCTTATTCTACAAGGGTTTTGAAGCTCACTTAAATCCAAATTTTTAATTTATCAACTTTTCGGATTAATGATTTGAACGATTAATTAACATAACACCTCAGTTAGCATTTTTTTAAGTTCTTCATTATTCACCACTCACTGCTCACTGCTCACTGCTCACTGTTCACTGTTCACTGCTTACTGCTTACCCAGTTAGAACAATATAAGAACCCCAAGCAAAAGCAGCAACTGTGATAATAGTAGACCAAATCGGATGGGGACTATTAACTACCTTGCCACTTTGGGCTTTTAAAGTTTGAATATCTAGCCAAGAAGTTGCACCTCGTCGCAACCAGCCAGTAACGGAAACTTTTCGACCGATAAAGTCTTGAGGGTTGACAGATTGTCCTAACCAAGAAACATGATGTAATTTCATCAAAGTATTTCCTACTTGAAGAATTAAGTCTTGTCCTAGATAGTTACTGCTACCGCGACGACCTAATAACTGTCCTGAAAGCTCAACGGGGATACTGTCTATAGGTAAACTAGCTGGATTTGTTAGCAATTCGGGTAAAGCTTCGGAATTTTGAACGTTTTTAGCTTCAATATTCGCAAATATTGCATTCATCCTAATCAAAATACCGATACTAAAACCGATAAGCATAAAACCTCTAACGAATTGCCAATCATCGTATATCCACTTGAGATTGATTAAATGCAGCGCAAATAAAATTTGCCAAGTCAGCCAGAACAGCAAACCTAGCGCAGCACCTGCCAAAATACCCAGATAGGGAGAAATTTGCAGTAGAAATAGCTCGCGTTTCACCTTCAAAGGCTGCTGACTTTCTAAATATAATTCTGGCTGAATGTGCCAATAGCGAGCTAATTTACCTAATTTTTGCAAGCGCATTCCTATCAAGGGATGGCTATTATTAATTACAAACCATTGACGATAAGGATTGAGATAATCCCACATCAGCAAGGATTCAAAGGTGGTATTCTGAGCGATACTACCGAACCATAAACTTTGTTGGTGAGCAACTGGTATTAATAGATTTAAGCTTTCTAATTGCCACGGTGTTTGTTTTTTCTTGGCTATATTTGAGGCTGTAGCCATAGCAATTTTGAGTAAAGCGCGAGTTAATGCGTTGGGGTTTCCAGTAACTTCCGCAGCAATTCTATCGTTCAAATAAACCCTGATTCTCGATAACCATAAAGTCGTTCCACTCAACAAACACCAGATTAAATAAATTCCATTACCAATTATTCCCAAGAACGTACCCAAAAATGGATTAGAAAAATTATCGCTCTGCTGAGAAATCAATTGATATAGCTTATAAATCGGAATTGTTAATGATAGATACAAAGACATCACCGCACAATCAATACGACCTATTTGACTCAATTGAGAAGCAATAATTACGGCTATTTCATCATCTGCAAGCTGTTCTAAAAGTCCCTGGCTAACTACAATTCGAGCAGTACGGGGTAAATGTCCGATAGTAAAGACAACGGGTGTTGCAATAGGTAAAATTCCTAATTTTGGTAACTTCCAGCCTCGCGGTTGACAGTAGCGTTGCAGTACTCGCACCGATTCACGAGAATATATATTTAAAGTTTCTCGCTCTAATTTTTTCTGTCCGTAAAATTGACGTAGCAGCCATTCAAGCAACCACGGTGAAACAGCTAGCACTATCAGCAATAGACCCACCACCAAGTTGGTAGTAGGGGCATTATATAAAAACTGGATTGGCTCTAAAAGCGGCAGCCAAACTAAAATATCGTTGATTAATTCTATTACGAACTGTACCAATGCTCGAACCACCCAAAACAAAGCAATTCCAGTTCCAATTCCCAACAATGGTAAACGAATCGACTTAACAAACTTTGGTTTTGGTAGAGGTTGCCATACTTTAGCCCTTCCTGCAAACCGAAAATGAACGTTGGGAAAATTATTTTGATTGTTTTGATTATTGGCTTTTGTATTTACTTGGGAAGCAGGAACTATTTCACCACTGTCTGGTTTTTGTCTGGTTTGTGGGGGAGTTTCTTTTAAGGTTGAAGCATTAGCATTGGAATTATTTGAATTACTTGAACTACTAATAGCTTCCGAAGTCAAAAATGTTGGAGGTGGTGGTGGAGCGGGTAATGGGGTCAGTGAGCTAGATAAAGAAATCTGTTCTTCCTCCACCTCTTCTATTTGTGAATCTGGAGATTCAAAAGCAACAAACCCTGTAGAGTATATTTCTGTATCTCTATTCGGGTACTTTTTCCTCAGTTGCTTTAAAGAATTTTCAGCCCATTCTTGAACTTGAGAATTATTGCTTTTTGTTAGAGATTCACACACCGCGATAGCCATTTCGATTTCATCGCTGCGGGAGTAAGCGATTACCAACCCAACCTGGGCTTGTAAACTTTTTTTAATATCACTGTCCCTAGCTGCAACATCTTCTAAGATGATTTTAGCCGTGCGGTAATCTTCATTTTTGAGGGCAGCTAAACCAGCCTTCAAAGATGATTTGGAGTATGAAGACATAAATACTCTTTCACCAAACGTATTTCAAGATACTTACATATTTGTGTTGCTAAATGTTGTGCTTCAATGTGGTGTTTTAAAATTTTGCTTACTTACATCTGAATAAATATTTCACTAAATATAACCTAGGACGAGCAAGACGGGCAATTTGCCCGTCATAGCAGCTTTCCTCGATGGAAAATACCATCAAGAACTTGAGGTGTTTCCCGATACAGGAGCTATCGCATTTAATTTCAAATCCGGATGGTCTTGCTTTAACTGATTGGTGTTCCATTCGTTGCGGAATAATAATACAGGTCGTCCCATACTATCTTTCATGGTGGTAGTGTTAAACAAACGTCCCACCTTTTCCAAAGCTTCCCAACCTCCTTCGACCCAACGGGCTACGCTGTAAGGTAAATAGTCCAAGCGAGTTTCTACACCATACTCGTTTTGCAAACGGTATTGTACAACTTCAAGCTGTAACTGACCGACTGCTGCCAAAACTGGGTCGCGTTTGGATTCATCCACCGAATACATAATTTGCACCGCTCCTTCTTCGCGCAATTCCGTTACACCTTTTTGAAATTGCTTGAATTTTGAAGGATTGGGATTTCTCAAAATAGCAAACAGTTCCGGTGAAAAATAAGGAATACCCTCATATTCTAATTTTTTACCAGTGTAAATTGTATCGCCAATTGCAAAAACACCGGGATTATTCAAACCGATAACATCCCCCGGATAAGCTTCGTCAATAGACGCTCGCTCTTGAGCAAACAGCTTTTGCGGACGAGACAAACGCACGTTCTTACCAGTACGAGCATGGTTAACCGTCATATCTTTTTCAAACCGACCCGTACATACACGAATAAATGCAACTCTGTCCCGATGCTTTGGGTCCATATTTGCTTGCAGCTTGAACACAAAACCTGAAAAATCTGGGTAAGTAGGAGGAATTTCTCCCAAACTACTGCTGTGGGAACCTGGTTTAAGAGCGTATTGCAAAAAATTCTGCAAAAACAATTCTACGCCGAAATTAGTCATCGCCGACCCAAAAAATACCGGGGTCATTTTTCCTTGATGAATCAAATCCATGTCTATTTCCGGACCGACTCCATCTAAAAGCTCCAAATCATCTTTGAGTTGATGATAAAGGTCTTGCTCCAAGAGTTCTTCTATTTTGGCATCACCCAAATCAACAACCGTATTTGCAGCTTCCTTGCTACCGTGAGCGCTGCGTTCAAATAAATGTATTTTCCCCTCTTGACGGTCAAACACACCTTTAAAACGGTCTCCCATACCAATAGGCCAGTTTACCGCATAAGTTTGCAAATCTAATTCTTGCTCAATTTCATCTAAAAGTTCTAAAGCTTCTCTTCCGGGACGGTCAAGTTTATTTACGAAAGTAAAAATTGGAATACCCCGCATTTTACAAACTTCAAATAATTTTCGCGTCTGGGGTTCTAACCCTTTTGCTACATCAATCAACATCACCGCATTATCAGCAGCGCTCAAAGTCCGATATGTATCTTCACTAAAGTCTTGGTGTCCCGGAGTATCTAATAAATTTATTTGACAATTTTTGTACTCGAATTGTAATACCGTTGAAGTGATAGAAATACCTCTTTGCTGTTCCATTTCCATCCAGTCAGAAGTTGCTTTACGCTGTGCCCTTCTAGCTTTTACAGAACCAGCTTCATGTATTGCACCTCCGTACAAAAGTAACTTTTCGGTCAGAGTAGTTTTACCAGCATCGGGGTGAGAAATAATGGCAAAATTGCGACGACGCTCAACTTCTTCGTAAATTTCCTTCTCAAGTTCGGTTGACATAAGGTAATTGTTTGATTGTATTCTAACTAAAATAATGGTTTTTCCGTTCGTTAGTGGAAGTCTTTTAATCTTAAGACGGCAATAATGCTCGAAGTTAATCTATATGGCATTTTGTCAACTATTTAGGTAATCGGTTCGTTATATAATTCAAAAGCTCAACTTCAGGGGAGGAGAAAATGTACGATACCGACAGCAGAAAGTTTTTATCAGCACTGTCTCATGGAGCGATTTTTTTAAATTTCATAGTGGTACCTGTTTTAATTCCTATTGTGATACTTTTTACTGCAAATGACCCAGTTGTAAAAGACAATGCCAAAGAAGCTCTCAACTTTTATTTAAATGTTTGGCTTTTCGGAATAATTATTGGAGTATTGGTTACGGCCACTTTCGGTTTACTAGCACCTCTATTAGGTTTATGGTTCTTTATCCATTGGGGACTCACAATTTGGGCACTGTTTAATGTTTTAGGAGATTCTGACAAAGCTTTTCGCTACCCCTTCATTTTTAGAATCGTTTAACATTGAATATCGGGAACATTAAAAGTAGTTAGAAAGTTTATTTGACCAGCTCTTCACCTACACTCCTCGCACTTAATTTTTCTCATAAAAACTGCTTCATACATCATTTGCGTTGCTTTGTATATAAGGCAATGCTTTCCCAACTTTCTTACACCTTTTAGCATACTTGACAGCTTTTGAAAAAAAATTTAGAACATGCAATGTCAAACGATAGTTTATAAGGAATAAGCTAAAAAATTCGTATATGTTATCGATGAATTAGTTCATATCATTTAGCGTTATTTTTAACTATATGATTATAAGGTTTTAAATTTATTTTAGTTATTATTTGTTAAAAGATTATCGTCACAAATATATGTATGAGAAAGTAAGAATTAGGTAACAGTAATTGATTTAAAGCGACCATTACTTTTTTCAAAGTTTCCCGTGTTTTTGAAACGGCAATAATTTAGACAGCAATCATAATAAAAAACAAGTATTACAAGTTGTTGCAATTTATTTACAAATTAGTTGTCTATCCTTAATGAAATTAAACAGTCAAATTTATTTCCTTAGATATTTAAATAATATTTTCAATAGTCGCTTTTTTAATCTTTTGTAGGATATATATACAGCTAACGGTAAAATACAAAATTGCCCTACATCTTCTCAGAAAGTAGGGCATCGGAAAGTTAAGCGCTGTTTTCAGCTTGCCCTTTTAAGGTTAAATTTTACCCTCAGTTTGTGACGCTTTTAATTGTGTCCGTAAAAGTTTTCCCTCATTGTCTATAAAATTATGTTTCCTACTCATCGTCCCCGTCGTCTACGTAGCCATACTCAATTACGTCGCATGGTACGTGAGACTGTATTAACTACAAATGATTTAATTTATCCCTTGTTTGCTGTACCGGGTGAAAGTGTAGCTACAGAAGTAAAATCTATGCCGGGGGTTTTTCAACTTTCTGTTGACAAAATCGTCGAGGAAGCAAAACAAGTTTACGATTTAGGAATTCCGGCTATTATTTTATTTGGTATTCCAGAAGATAAAGATGTAGAAGCTACAGGTGCTTGGCATGATTGCGGTATCGTTCAAAAAGCTGCTACAGCTATTAAAGAAGCAGTATCAGATTTAATTGTGATTGCTGACACTTGTTTGTGCGAGTATACCAGCCACGGTCACTGCGGTTATTTAGAAGTAGGCGATTTAAGCGGTAGAGTTTTGAACGACCCTACTTTAAACTTATTGAAAAAAACAGCAGTATCTCAAGCAAAAGCAGGTGCTGATATCATTGCTCCTTCCGGAATGATGGACGGTTTTGTCCAAGCTATTCGAGAAGGTTTAGATGAAGCAGGTTTTCAAGACACGCCGATTTTGTCCTATGCTGCTAAATACGCTTCTGCTTACTACGGTCCATTCCGCGATGCAGCCGATTCATCACCACAATTCGGAGATAGAAGAACTTATCAAATGGATCCTGGAAACTCCGATGAAGCAATCAAAGAAATCGGATTAGATATTGCTGAAGGGGCTGATATGTTAATGGTTAAGCCTGCTTTGTCATATATGGACATAATTTGGCGCGTCAAACAAGCTTGTAGTTTACCAGTCGCTGCTTATAATGTTTCCGGAGAATATTCCATGATTAAAGCCGCATCTCTTAATGGTTGGATTGACGAAGAACGGGTTGTTATGGAAACTTTGACTAGTTTTAAACGTGCTGGAGCTGATTTGATTTTGACTTACCACGCAAAAGATGCAGCGCGATGGTTATAATAGCCAGAAAAATCTAAAACATCAATCATTATTAAGTTCATTGCAAAAAAATATCTCGATGTAAAGTTTTGCGTCGAGATATTAATGTTTATTAATATTTATTAAAATGCAATTTAGTATCTACGAACTATTAATACGACCTATTTTTATTTTTATAGAAATATTTATCAGTTTTTGCTGAAAAATCAGCAATTATTAGCATCATTGACTAAAAAACATCTACCTTTTTGTATAAATTAAATATAAGCAATATTCTTAAAGATAGTAAGAGATTGCACGATAACTAGATTGCCATACGGGTATACAATGTCCTATACAATAATATAGTTAACAAATAATTTTCGGTTGGCATTTTTACGTCAATTGATTTAATAAATCCAATTAATGAGTTTTGAAAAGGGAGCATTGAGATATGGATATGCAAGTCCTGAGAGAACGAGCGGGACTCAGCCGTGCAGAGGTTGCCTTCAGGCTTGCAATCAGTGAAACGAGCGTTCGCAACTGGGAAGCTGGGCGAACGGAACCGACGATGACACCGAAAAAATACTGGGATGCGTTACGCCTATTTAAATGTACTCCAGAGGAGTTGGCAGAAGCCAGCGAAAAATCAATCAACCAAAGGCATAAACGTAAACCAGGAAGACCGAGAAGGTTTCCAGATCCGCAGCTTTCCGGGCAAGTTTCTGGAACAAGCGAGTCTGCTACAAGCGTAACTCAGTTCAATTCTGTAGAAGATTCAACAGTTTCTTCTAATCGTTAAATTTTGCTTTTTGAGCATTATAAATTATTGGTTTTACAAGGAAAATTTTTTATTTTTTGAAAATTCTTTGTGAAACAAATAATGTATAAATTAGCAAAATGCTTTTGATTACAGTTTTTGTAGTATTTAATTATTTTTCTGTTATTTCCAGCACTGTAATTCTATCGAAGAATTTAATCGCTGGATTTTTTGTATCTATCTGTATGATAAGCTACTTAAATTTCGATATTTAAGCATGTAATCAGTAGTATTTGTTCTTGAAGGAAGTGAATAAAACTGATATGTGTATTGTGCAAGAAATAGAGTCAATCTTTGCTCTGAGACAAACTGTTATCTTCGACAGGGAAGAAACAATATATAATTCAATACGGTGCAGTGCTTTTTGGTTTTACTGCTGTATCTTATTGACAAGGTTCGGCATTCTTGTACAACTCGCGCTATTTTTTACCGTATTTTTTACGGACACGCGATAAGATTCATTAAACAATTTCATTCAACAGTATTTGTAAATTTTGATCTAATGGCAGAAACACTATTTTTTAATGCTTTACGGGAAGCCACTGACGAAGAAATGGCGCGAGATAAAACCGTGATGGTACTTGGTGAGGATGTAGGACATTACGGTGGTTCCTACAAAGTTACTAAAGACTTGTACAAAAAATATGGCGAATTAAGAGTTTTAGATACACCTATCGCTGAAAATAGTTTTACCGGATTGGCAGTAGGTGCTGCAATGACTGGGTTAAGACCGATAATTGAAGGCATGAATATGGGCTTTTTGCTATTAGCCTTCAACCAGATATCTAATAATGCCGGGATGTTACGCTACACTTCCGGTGGTAACTTTAAAATACCTTTAGTAATTCGCGGTCCAGGTGGAGTCGGAAGACAGCTAGGTGCAGAACATTCCCAGCGTTTGGAAGCTTACTTCCAAGCAGTTCCGGGATTAAAAATTGTGGCTTGTTCTACACCTTATAATGCCAAAGGTTTATTAAAATCAGCTATTCGTGATAATAATCCAGTATTATTCTTTGAACACGTACTGCTTTATAACTTAAAAGAAGATTTACCCGAAGAAGAATATCTATTGCCGTTAGATAAAGCAGAAATTGTCCGCAGCGGAAAAGATGTGACAATTCTGACTTACTCACGGATGCGCCATCACGTGATGCAAGCCGTCAAGACCCTTGAAAAATCAGGTTTTGACCCAGAAGTTATTGATTTAATTTCTTTAAAACCATTAGATTTTGATACCATCGGCGAATCTATACGCAAAACCCATCGAGTAATTATCGTCGAAGAATGCATGAGAACCGGTGGTGTAGCAGCAGAAATTATCGCTTCCATCAACGAACGTTTATTTGATGAATTAGACGCTCCAGTATTGCGACTTTCTTCTCAAGATATTCCCACACCTTACAACGGTAATTTAGAAAGATTGACAATTGTTCAACCAGAGCAAATTGTTGAAGCAGTAGAAAAAATGGTTGCTGCAAGAGTTTAAAAGAGTTAGGAGCTAGGAATTAGGAATTCACTCTCGTGCCAAGGCTCTGCCTTGGTACGTTTGTTGCGAGGCAGAGCCTTGGCTGTGTACTTTGTAGTAAATTAGCCCAAATTTATTCATACAGTAATGGTGTCGTCAATAACTGGTTCCCAGCCAGAGTCTGGGAACCCAAAACTTGAGGCTCTGCCTCGTATTGGGCTAGAGGCAGAGCCTCGAAAACTGTATTCCTAGCCGGAGACTAGGAACAAGAAATAAAGAGTTAGGAGTTAGGAATTAGGAATTCACTCTCGTGCCAAGGCTCTGCCTTGGTACGTTTGGTGCGAGGCTCTGCCTGATTATACAAGAGGCAGAGCCTCTTGAGAGGGCATTCCAAGGTAGAACCTTGGAACGAGATGCATCTCCTAATCTCCCCCTCTACCCCCTCTACCCCCTCTTATAATTCCTAATCCTTAATTACCAATTACCGATTCCCAAATTATTAATAACTGTTCGGTCATAACTTATAAAGAAGCGTTATTATAGCGTTTGTCGCGCTTTTTGGGGATGGTATGCAAAAACAGCGATTGTTTTTGGCTTTGATTTTTGGTCTAGTGATTGCCGCAATTACGGTAATTTCAACTATTCCGGTGCCTTTAGGGCTAGATTTGCGGGGAGGTTCGCAGTTAACTATTCAGGTTAAGACGACTCCTGAAATTAAACAGATAGGGCCAGATCAATTAGAAGCGGTAGAAACGGTTTTGGGTAATCGAGTCAACGGACTTGGTGTTTCCGAACCCGTAATTCAAACTGCTGGAAACGATAAGATTTTGGTTCAGCTACCTGGTGTTGAGAATCCAGAACAAGCCGAACGGGTTTTAGGTGGTACGGCACAATTAGAGTTTAAAACTCAAAAACCGAATACAGAACCCCAACTTTTTGCTTTACGAAACAGTCGCGCACAACTTCAAGCAGAACAAGCAGATTTGCTTGCTGCTGAAGAGAAAGATAAAGCTGCAATTGAGAAAAACACACAAGCACTAAAAAATAATCAAGAAGCAATTTCTGAATTATTTGACAGTTGGGAACCAAAGCTAACAGGTAAATATCTAAATAATGCTAGCCCTTATAGTCCCCAGCAAGGTCGTGGTGGTTGGGCTGTAGGACTTCAGTTTAATCAAGAAGGTGGTAAATTGTTTGCCGATTTAACTAAAAATCTGGCAGGTACGGGACGTAGTATTGGTATTTTTCTTGATAATGAATTAGTTAGTGCTGCTTCTGTAGCAGTTCAATACGCTAACACCGGAATCGCTGGTGGAAGCGCTGAAATTTCAGGTAATTTTTCAGCAGAGGATGCTCAAGGTTTAGCAGTTCAGTTGCGCGGTGGTTCGCTACCAGTACCTATAGAAATTGTTGAAAATCGTACAGTTGGTGCCACATTAGGATTAGATAGCATCAGACGCAGTATTTACGCTGCTGTTGGTGGTTTAATTTTAGTACTAGCATTTATGGTGTTTTATTACAGACTACCAGGTGTTATTGCCAATATCGCATTGATTATCTACGCTCTTTTAACCTGGGCTTGTTTCGCTTTAGTTGGTGTAACTTTAACTTTACCTGGTATTGCTGGCTTTATCCTTAGTATTGGTATGGCAGTTGATGCTAACGTACTAATTTTTGAGCGCACGCGAGAAGAATTACGAGCCGGTAAATCCTTATATCGTTCCGTTGAATCCGGTTTTTACCGAGCATGGTCTAGTATTTTAGATAGTAATGTCACTACACTGATTGCCTGTGCAGCTTTGTTTTGGTTGGGATTTGGTTTAGTCAAAGGCTTTGCCGTAACCTTAGCTGTAGGGGTTGCAGTTAGTATGTTTACCGCAGTAACTTGTAGCCGCACGTTAATGTTTTTAGTAATCAGAATTGATTCATTACGCAAGCCAGAACTGTTCTGTCCCAATCTGCCAACTTCAAATAAAGCAGGGGTCGCGTCATGAAAATTTATGTTAATAAATCGCGAACTCTTTGGTGGAGTGTTTCTGGTGCTATCATCTTAGCTGGCATCATCTCGATGCTTGTATCTTGGCAGCAGATTGGCGCACCGCTTCGTCCTAGCTTGGACTTTGTTGGGGGTACCCGATTGCAGTTTGAGCGAGACTGTACGATACCAAACAACTGTGATGAACCAGTTAATATCGATGAAGTCCGAGAAGTTGTAGCAGAGCAGGAATTAGCTGATAGCAGCATCCAGTTAATTGAAGATAGAGAAACTGGTGAAAACAACGGGGTATTGATTCGGACTAAAGAATTAAAAGTTGAAAAGCGCACGCAGTTGGAAAATGCTTTAAGCGAAAAAATTGGTACATTTGACTCGCAAAAAAGTCAGATTGATACAGTAGGACCTACTTTAGGAAGGCAGTTATTTAACACTGGTATAACTTCCTTGATAGTGGCTTTTTCTGGTATCATTATTTACCTTTCTATTCGATTTCAAAGGGACTACGCGATATTTGCCATTGTGGCGACTTTCCACGATATCTTGATGACAACGGGGATTTTCTCGATACTTGGATTGCTGTTTGGTATAGAAGTAGATAGCTTATTTATTGTTGCTTTGCTTACCATTACAGGTTTCTCTGTTAACGATACCGTAGTGATTTACGACCGCATCCGTGAAACTTTGAAAGACAATCCCAATAGTTCCATAGTTGAAGTTGTAGATGATGCGGTAAATCAAACTTTAGCTCGTTCAATCAACACCACGCTGACAACTTTACTGTCCTTAGTTGCAATCTTTCTATTCGGTGGTGAAACCTTAAAGAATTTTGCTTTAGCATTGATTCTGGGCTTTCTTGCAGGAGCATATTCCAGTATCTTCATTGCTAGCACGCTTCTAGCATGGTGGCGCGAACGAAAGCAAAAATCAAATCCTCCTCCCGATAACAGCGAACAGTTAACAGCCAACACTTAACAGTTTTCAGTGTTAGCGTAGCGTGTCCCGGAGGAACATACAGCGGTCAATAGTGGACAATTATCACTTACTAGCACACCACGGCTTAAATAAGTTAACCATTAAAAATTGTCCAAAAGCCTAGAGAATCAAACTTTTTACTTCTTACTTCTTACTTCTTACTTCCACGAAGCGGTACTAGTTGCTATTTACTAGTAAAGATAATCAGGTAAGAAATTTTTAATTCACAACTCTTAACTCCTAATTCCTAATTCCTAACTCCTAATTCCTAACTTTTATTCCCCTTTCCTTTGCTTATGGCTCAAGTAGAAAAAACATCGTCTGATTCATCTTTTAACCAACAGGTGCAAAGACTTCATGAATTGACAGTTTATGGTCGGTGGTTGGTAGTTATATTTTTATGGCTAACCGTAGCACCTTTATGCTTGTGGGAATTACGTACAGAAATTGAATTATTGCGAGAATATTTTACTTGGGCTTCGGTACGATATGGATTATTTTTCCACCCTTTTGCTGCTCTGGGTCTAGGTTTATGTGTCGGTATGACTCTCAGCGTTTTGATGTGGCAAAGTCGTAATATCTTATTTGGTATGCCAGTTGCAGAAAAACAGCGTTTGGAGAAGCAGGTTTACCGCATTCGTCAGCAGGGTTCTTCTCATCCACTTTGGAAATGGGTTTGTAAGTAAGTTTGGTTGTTCGGTACCAGTTATCCAAATTAATTATTTGCATAAAATTTATTTACGAAGACAATCTAAAATCTAAATATGTCCTTACCCTGACGGGTCACTTCGTGAACGGACACGCTTAGTCTGACGACTCACTACGTGTATCGCTCTCCGAGCGACGCAAGCAACAGCGCGGCACGACCCGTTAGGGTAACGCTAACGTAAATCCAAAATCGCCTGACCTTCGCATACCCCTTTTGCGATTTAATAAAAAAATTAATATAACTACAATATTACAACTTTTATCTGGTTGCGATAGATGAATAATTCTCAAATTTTGTTTAGCGATGCAAAATCGAAAATTGATATAGACCAACTACAAAAACTTTTTACACTAGGGGCTTTTTGGGCTAAAGAGCGTAATCAAGAAGATTTAGCTGAATCAATCAAAAATAGCGAACCAGTTATTGCTGTGTGGAATAAACAGCAATTAATCGGTTTTGCTAGAGCTACCAGTGATGGTGTTTATCGCGCTACGATTTGGGATGTTGTAATCCATCCAGATTTTCGTGGAACTGGATTGGGTAGCAAATTAGTAGAAACGGTTTTGAGTCATCCTCGGATGAATAAGGTTGAGCGGGTCTATTTGATGACCACTCATCAACAAAAATTCTATGAGAAAATAGGTTTTGAGCAAAATAGCTCTACGACAATGGTCATACATAATCGCTCAAATTTAACAAATCTACATAGTCTCAATGCTGTAACTCAGATGAACGAGTTCCTTGAGGGATAGAAATTTGCAGTCGAGAAAGATTTTCGTTCCTATTAGTTTCGGGATGGGAAACAATTTCTAGTTTTCCTCCCATTACTTCCAGTAAAGTTTGGTTTAATAATAGCTTCATTCCTGCTTGAATTAATTCTATTTCTTCCTCCTCTATTTCTTTATCCTCTTCTGACTCAATTAAATTTACGGGTTCGCTAGAAGGAATAGCTTCAGTTGGTACATCAAGCCAAATATAAACAGTATTTTGATTTTCCGAGGCTTGAGTAGAAACATTTATTTTACCTTCCTCCATTCGAGAAATGGCGATATCAATTAAGGTAACTAATGTTTGTTTCAACCATCGATGGTCTGCTACAACGTAAATATCCTCACTCGGTTGTAATATCTCAAACGGATAATTACGATTTTCGGCAAGCATATAAGTTAACTCATATGTCTCCTGCAAGATTTTTTTCAAAGAGCAGGACCCAATATCTAGTTTGCTATTACCGTGTTCGGCTCTAGCGATATGAAGTATTTCATCAATCAAATTCAATAATTGTAGAGCGCGTTCGTGAGCTTGACCAACAAATTCGCGCTCTTCCTCTGGATTTTCACACAAATCCGATAAAATTAATTGATGTAAACCAATTAAACCATTAAGTGGTGAACGCAGTACATGAGTAGTTCGTGCCAAAAATCCGGCTTTGAATTGGCTCATTTCCCTTGCCATATGGTAAGCCAGTTCAACTTCTCTCATTCGTTGAGATAGTCCAGAAATATCTTGTTTGTTTTCTACTTTCAGCTCATTAAATGAAAACTTATTTTTATTGTTTGAGTTAAGTAAAAACCGACAAATACCTATTCCTGATGCTAATCCAACCCCAAAGTATATCCAATTATTCCAATCCATAATTATGTGTAAATTTTAAGCCTCACCATCAGACAAGCCTCCCCTACAAGAAAAATATGCCAGTTGCGTAAATTCTATAAGTAATATTTTCTACTCCCTGTTCCCTGCTCAAACGAAATATTAAATTAATTTTGCACAGGTACTTATTAGATATTCAATTTAACAGCACCTTGCCTTAAAATCTGCCATTTTCCATTATCCCACTCCGCAACAGTTGAAGGAATACCTATAGGTTTTGTTTTGCTGTCATATGCTTTTGTTTCCAAAGTTAATACGTTTGGAAATACAGCTTCTATTTCTACTATTGTTTGTAAAGGAGGCTTTCCAGACAAATTAGCACTAGTAGTAGCCAGAGGACCCGTTTGCGCTAAAACTCTACAAGCAATATCGCTTGCAGGTACTCTGACACCTATTGTAGTAGGATTATTCGGATTCATACACGATGGCACTTTTGTCGATGCAGGCAGTACTA
This sequence comes from Cyanobacteria bacterium J06621_15, assembly GCA_038525335.1. Classification (GTDB taxonomy): domain Bacteria; phylum Cyanobacteriota; class Cyanobacteriia; order Cyanobacteriales; family Nostocaceae; genus Rivularia. Next base: position 27,196 of record JBCBHT010000020.1, read on the forward strand.
AAGTCAGCGCTCCACCCCAGTATTTATTCGCAACTTTCTGCCAAATATCATACTCTTCTTTACTACCAGTGACAAAATCCCATATTTGTTCCGGGTTAGCTGCCATAAGTATCAGCGGCTTATTCAAATTCCGCTGTTTGACAGTAAAAATTGATGCTGCTTTTTCCGGTAAGGCAGCGAGTGCAGGAACGGTATCTGTAGGAAAGCTAACTACTCGACCTTGTTTTACTCCTGCGACCAACTCAGCAATAGAAACCTGTGTCATTAATCAATTATCAATTATCAGTAAACAGTTACCAATAATAAAATATACTTGCTACTTATAACTTATGTCTTATGTGAATTAATTGCTTAAACCATTATGATTACGTTGGTCTATTAACAATATGAAAAATATGGATTTAAGCGAGCTTCAAAACCCTTGTAGAATAAGTAAAGTTTTTAATTTACACCAGGCATAACTTCTAATTCCTAACTCCTAACTATTAACTTCTATCTTCTATAAGCCAGAGCGAAACGTTCAATTCCAGCTAAATCGCGATGAATTTCAATTTTGCTATAGCTGCCGTTATCGTAGAGCATCCGTTGTATTTTGTCAGCCTGTCCTAACATCATTTCAACTAACCATATTCCACCAGGTTTTAAATAGTCGGGTGAAGTTTCTACTAAATGGTGGATGCATTCCAAACCATCTTCGCCACCATCTAAAGCTAAATGTGGTTCGTGCTTAAAAATTTCTGGCTGTAGCTTGGGTAAGGTAGAGGTAGGAATATAAGGTGGATTAGATACCATACCGTTAAATTTACCTTTGAGAAAATCTAGCGGTTCCCACCACGAACCTTGATAGAATTTAATATGATTAACCAAACCGTTATTATCTGCATTTTGTCTAGCAATTGAAAGCGCTTGGCTAGAACGGTCTACAGCATAAATGGTTGCTTTACTAAAAGCACTACACAATCCTAAAGCAATTATTCCGCTACCAGTTCCTAAGTCAGCCCAATTTCCTTCCCGAATTTTGGGTTTATCTGCTGTTTGCTCTATTACTAAGTCAATTATCGATTCAGTTTCTGGTCTGGGAATTAAAACTGATGGTGAAACTTTGATATTAAAATGCCGCCAAGGAGTACTTTGTGAAATGTACTGTACCGGAAGATTTTCGCTGAGTCTTTTCTGCCAAAGTTTTGATAATTGTTGTAGAGGTAACTTTAGCTGAATTTGAGACTTTTCCTTAAAAGAACCAATACGTAGCGCTAAACTATCTAACCCAGCAATTTCTTGTAATAGCCAATCTACCTCAGCTTTTGAGACATTGGGGGATAAAGCAGCCGACGTTATAGCAGCATCTCGCCACTTTGAAAGTTCATCACCAGATACTGAAAGCTGCTTATCCACCATGTCTTAAGAGAATGAAAGATTTATTTAACTATTATTTCTTTGCAGGTGCTGCGCTTGGAGCGTTTTTCTTAGGAAGTTTCTGAATGTACTGTCTAGCTTCTGGATTGGGGAAAAACAATACTTTATCTAACCAAGGGTCGTTTTTCTCCTGCAAAGTATTAAGTATCCCGTCTACATCTACGACTTGGATATCAGCTTTGGGGAATTTTGGCTTGACTTGTTTGAGCAGGTTGTTAGCATCTTGCATGCTGAAAAATAAAGGAACTACTTCCTCTTCTGCTTTTTTATCTCCAAGTTTGATTGGTACATAGCTTTTATCTGGTGCGAATCGAACGATAAAAACAGGTACGCTTCTAAACTGTTTTACCTGTTGACCGCTTTTTTTCAGCAAGTTCATTGCTCCTTTAATTTCCTTATCAACGGGTTTAAAGGCAAATAACAAGCGGTTGGGTTCATTTTTCGTTTTCTGCACTTGCTGAAAAATAACCCCCAGAGGTACGGGAGTGACTTGTAGGCTTTTCACCATCTGTGTCATTTTGGGGTCTTTATCTTTTACCTTTTGTAATTCGCTGATAAAGGTTTGAGCTTCCTGCTTGCTCATGTAAACCCCAGTTACAGAACCACTAGATTTTTTACCGTCTTGCTCGGGTATGGGACGACTTAATGGTAAACCTTGTGGGTTGGTAATTAACCATACTGGTATATTATCGAGCTTACTTTTAATTTCCTGTTCTGATAGCGCAATTGCTGGAGCAATCGTGCTTGTGACAGTTCCTAGCAGGGTACTCCCTACTAAACCCAACATTGCTCCCCAACGAACTAATGATTTCATGACTTCTCCTAGCATCAATACTTCAATCAAGTCGAGTCAGGTTAGATTAGCGATTTAACCGACTTTTACAGTTATAGTCTCTTCAGCAGCTTTTGTGAGTGTGCGTTATCCACATCTGAACCAAGTTTTATCTAATATTTCGAGTAATAACAAGGTGATATGGTAACTACAGATACATTAAAAGCAGAAAAAATAAAATCAACTTTTCTGCTTAACAAATATATCAAATTGCATTTTATTGCTTTCTTAAACAATCTTGACGGTTAAAAAAATAATATCGTTCCACACAACGCTTTCAGGAAAGGTTAGTTTTTACACGTCTCTCCAACTATTGTAATTTATCTTCCCATGAGATATATGACCTTTCTGGGCAAGCAAAGCATTACTTTCAAATTGAAACACCACATAGTTTAATTACAGATAAATATTATTGAAAGAATAATATTTAATACTTACTATATACCCAATTACAAAAAATAATAATATCAAAGGTTTTGTTTTTTTGATTATTACTATTACAAAAAATTACAATTCCTGATACCTATAAAGCTGCATCCACCTAGATGTCGGCTATAAAATCCAAATCTTGAATTAAAAAATCGGGATGACAGGATTCGAACCTGCGACATCCTGCTCCCAAAGCAGGCGCGCTACCAAGCTGCGCTACATCCCGTTAAAATTTACCATTTAAGGCAATATTTAGATAATATCACATTTTGCCTATTTGTGGCAAATAAGATAATGAAATCATTTAACTATGCATTTCTTATGCTTTTTTTGTTTATTTCAGTTAGCTTGTTTTTATTTTAATTGCTTAATAGCGATTCCGCGCAATAAAAGGCGCGGATTTTTACTATCACGCTGGTAATACCTATGATTACTAACAAGCTTCTTCTAATTGCTTTTCTATACAAGGTGATTTAGGAGCAAATTAGTGGGGGTACCAAAACATTCCTTTGATACCTTCTGGGTCGGACATAAATCCCAGATTTCGATAGAAGTCAACAACATGGGGGTCAGCAAAAAGAGTTACATTGCTGATATCTTCGCTTCTGAGTTTCTTGAGTACGTATTTCATTAATGCCTTACCCATTCCTTTCCCTTGAACGTCTGGGTGAACCACTACATCCCAAATAGTGGCATTAAAGGCATGATCTGAGGTCGCACGAGCAAAACCAACGAGTCTCCTTCTACTTCCTCGTACTTGCCACATAGTGGCTACGAGAAAACTATGCTCGATTGCTTTCTTCACTTTTCTCAGAGGACGACGAGACCAGCCTACAGCGTCACAAAGTTCTTCTAACTCATATAGGTCAATATCTCGCTCCGTACTAAAAACTATGCGATCGCCACTAAAATTGGAGTTGTCTCCATTAGAATTAGCGGTATGTTCTTCAAGTCCATGAGTCGTTTTAGTTGTCACGACTCCATCATTAGAATTAAACCAAGTTTTCCAAAAACCCATGCCAGCCTGGTTCGGGTAGTATAATTTTAGACAATTAAACACGTTTACCGTGGTAAGTAATTATCAAAAGCTAATATAACCTACGAGAGTCGGTTATCAGAGATTGGTTCTTACTTAGACCATGATTGAAAAGCGCGTTTAACATCAATTATTTTCAACTTTAGCATCTTGTTGACAGACAAGGCGGAAAATATTTAGGATCTGCCTGAATTTATGTCCTGGAAAATATAAGCTTGTTGAACGGATATAAGACTTATATAACTTACGTTTTGAGCATTAGCATTATAAAAATATATTTAATTGTATGGTGCTAGTTTAAAGGATTATTAGTGGGGTAAAAGTTGGTAAGGCTGCTGTATTTAGGAGAATTCTTATTGATCTTGAAACTCAATTGATTATAGGTAACCCAACTGTGAAGGTATTTTCCGGCTTAAGCTAAAAGCTGCCACTGGAGACAAACTGTTGATATATACAACGAAAAAAATTTGAGGAACAAATTTGGCTCAAAACACTTACCGTTTAATAAGATATACAGTCATTGGTGTCACCCAAGCTAGAAAATCATTTATTGGTAGAACGGAAATATTTGTAAAATGCTGGGACATCTAATTTTTCGGATTATCCATTCGAGCATCAATTTTCAAAACAAGCTGTGTCTAAGATTAAAAAATGGCTTCTGGTTTAAAAACATCAACACTGGAATTACTCAAGCGCTTTAACAAGTCGTTTCCCCAGTTTTACGAGCAATTTGTCAGCAGTGAGATTCAACTGCAAAATTTGCGTTTAGCATATCGTCTTTATAAAACCAGACGTGCCGTTATTGAGTTGAAGCCCGAAGGTGGTAAAAGTGCTTTGCATTTCGCCTACCGCAATCAGTCTTTTCTCCTCAGCGATATTTTTGGTGTCCTAGCAGCTTATGGGCTGACAATTCACAGCTTAAGTTTGTACGGGCAAATTAAACCACCAATGTTAGTTTTTATGAAACTAATTGTATCTCGTGGTAGCAAAGCCCTTTCAGATAAAACAGCAGAAAACGTCTGTCGTGCAATTCGCGAAGCTTTGGGAGGACGTTTTGAAGTAGAAGAGATGCTAGCAGTAGAGTTCAACCTTGATGCTGGTTTAGAAAAAGTAGAAACCGAATTTTATGTAGATCCGGTCTTTCATTTACCGGCTTTAGTCATTGAAGCCGATAACCAACCCGGATTATTCTATAAAGTTATGTACGCTATGTGGCTTGAGGATTTACTTGTAGTTAATGCGAACTTACTAGTTTGGCGAGGAAGAACTCGCTTGATTGTTTATTTACTTGGACCAAACGAAAGCTTAATACCCGAATATCTGGGTCATAAAATTGCTGAAAGCGTGCGGGGAAGATTTGAAGGGAGGTGAATGCATTTAGATGTGGAACTATAAAACATGCAAGCAGAAAAATGTAAAAATTAAAATATTAAGCAGTACCTAAGAGAGTCGCCCATAGCTAAATTTATTATGCCTAATATTTTATAATACTTTTCGAGCGCCAAACTCCTCTTTGATAGCTAAAGATGCCTCAAACATTGAATCGAGAGTTTGTTGTAAATAAAGCTGTTTTATCGCTTTTATCCTTGGAGGTACGTCTTATGCAGAAGGCAACCATTGAAATCTTCGGCGTTCCCCACGCATACGAGCTAACGGGTTCTAAAACAACTGAACACACCTTAGTATTTATCCACGGTTGGTTAAACAGCCGTGGATACTGGCAACCAGCTATCAAGCGTTTAGAGGTAGATGCGAGATGCCTATCATATGATTTGAGAGGTTTTGGGGAATCTCAGTCAAAAGGAAAAACTGATACATTGCGGAGTCGCACTTTCTCTGATTTAACTGCTAAAGAACGGAAAATTTCTAACAACCCCTTTGATTCTTTTTACACTCCAGCCGCTTACGTAGAAGATTTAGTAGCACTGTTACGACAATTAAATATAGATAATGTTTGGTTAATTGGTCATTCTCTTGGTGGCACCATTGCCTTATGGGCAGCAGATGAAATGCCTCAAAAAGTCAAGGGAGTAATCTGTATCAATTCTGGTGGCGGTATTTATCTTAAAGAAGCTTTTGAAAAATTTCGTAACGCAGGACAGCGTTTTTTAAAATTTCGTCCCAAGTGGCTATCTCAAGTACCTTTGATTGACCTACTCTTTTCGAGAAATTCTGTAGCCCGTCCTTTAGAACCTCACTGGGCACGTCAAAGAATTATTGATTTTTTAGCAGCTGACCCTCAAGCTGCATTAGGAGCTTTACTAGACTCTACAACAGAAGAAGAAATAAATTATTTACCCCAATTAGTATCTCAAATTCAACAGCCCGTTTATTTCCTAGCAGGTGCTGAAGATAAAGTAATGGAACCAAAGTACGTCCGTCATTTAGCTAGTTTTCATCCCTCGTTTCAACAAAGTGGCGACAACGTTATTGAAATCCCGAATTGCGGACACCTAGCAATGTTAGAACAGCCAGATGCAGTAGCCAATCACATTCGCTCTATTATTAAATAGGGAATAGGGAATAGGGCATTGGTAATTGGTAATTGGTAATTGGTAATTGGGTTTTGAAAAGCAGTTGAATCTAACTTCTAGCTCTCAATCCAAAATCCAAAATCCAAAATCTAAAATCTAAAATTAAATAACTCCTAACTCCTAACTCCTAACTATTCACTGCTCACTGGTAAAGCTCCATAACTCGATTCAACCCCAGCCTTGATTCAACACCAAGGTTTAAGGAAGAAGTATGTCCTCGATTGAGATGCTCCGCAGCACAGCAACCTATCATGGCAGCATTATCGGTACAGAATTTCAAAGAAGGAAATAGCACTCGTAGGTTATGAGTTTGTGCTGCTGCTTCTAAAAGATTCCTCAAAGCACTATTAGCAGCAACTCCACCACCAACAGCAATAGTACCTAAACCATAATCAAAGGCACATTTTATAGCTCTTTTGGTCAGTGCTTTGGCTACGGTATTTTGAAAGCTGGCTGCAACATCTGCTACGGGTACTTCATGATTATCTTTCTCTAACTGCTGTACCAGCCGTAATACTGCTGTTTTTAACCCACTAAAACTCGCATCATAGGGGTGAAAACCACCCTCTGGTAAAGAAACTCTTCCTTCTGGCAATTTAAAAGCAGTAGAATTCCCTTCCTGGGCTAATTGGTCAATGATTGGACCACCTGGGTATCCCAGTTTTAATAACCGAGCTACTTTATCAAATGCTTCACCTGCTGCGTCATCACGAGTGGTTCCCAAAGTTTCGTAGATTCCGCAATCTTTAACGTGAATTAAGCTTGTATGTCCCCCTGACACTAACAAGCTGAGAAATGGAGTTTTAAGAGTTGGTTCGGTCAAATAATTGGCGTAAATGTGCCCTTCGAGATGATGGATTCCTAAAAATGGCAAAGAACGTACCATGCACAAAGTTTTTGCAGCAGTTAATCCCACCAACAATGCTCCTACCAGTCCAGGGGCACAAGTTGCGGCTATACCGTCAATATCGCTCCAGCTTAACTGTGCTTGTTCTAAAGCCAGGTCTATACTCTCGTTTATTGTCTCCAAATGCATGCGAGAAGCAACTTCTGGTACTACCCCACCATAATTTTTATGTACTGAAATTTGCGAAGCAACAATGTTACTACAAACTTGACGATTGTTAACAATTGCTACGGCAGTTTCATCGCAGCTAGTTTCTATAGCTAAAACAGTTGCCATTTATCAATGTTGGTTATTTAAATAAAAATTTTGATGTAGAAGCTTTAACTTTTATTTACTTCAACTTTACTCAGTTTACGCATCAAGAGTATGATCGCTTCTTAGTTAGACAAATTTAAATTTGTACAAGCCGCTTCGTTTTGTACAAAAAATTTTTGTTTCGTAATAAAAGGAAACAATTTCATGCGACGCTTGTTTGCTCTAATTTTAGCTGTTTGTTTGGCGTTTAACTTCGCCCCACCAGCTTTTTCCCTCGGTGCTGATCTAGTACCATGCAGCGAATCTGCTGCCTTCCAACAACGTGCTGCGGCCGCCCGCAACACTACTCCAGACCCCAAATCAGGAGAAAAACGTTTTGAACGTTATTCTCAAGCTTTATGCGGACCAGAAGGTCTACCTCATTTGATTGTTGATGGTCGTTTGAGTCGTGCTGGTGACTTCCTCATTCCCGGCATTCTGTTTCTATACATTGCTGGCTGGATTGGTTGGGTAGGACGTGCTTACCTAATATCAGTTAGGGGAGAAAAAGATGCTGAAATGAAAGAACTAATCATTGATGTACCTACAGCATTGCCATTAATGCTTTCTGGGTTTGCTTGGCCTGCAGCAGCAATCAAAGAATTGCTTTCAGGTGAACTGACCGCAAAGGATGAAGAAATTCCAATTTCTCCACGCTAGTAGCAATTGTTAGTTAGGAGAATATTTAATAGCAATCCTGGCTATGAAAAGACAAGCTAATGATTGATTATTACTAAGCCGGTTAATTGGCTAATCAAGAGTCGATTTATTAGCTGTCTTTTAAATTATTCCTCTTAATTTTACAGATGTTTAAATCTACTCATCCAAAATCGATTAACCAGCTTTTCATTATTTGGGAGTAATAATTCATGCAGCAAAGTAATGTCTTAAAATTTCTTTCGCTAGCACCAGTCTTACTGTTTGCTATATTGATATTTACTGCGGTTTTGTTGATTGTATTCAACTATATTTTTCCCGACCTATTGTTCCATCCACTACCGTAAATTGGGTGTACAACATAATTTTCCAGAGTTAGGAGTTATCAATAACTCATAAAATACTCATAGCTCAGAGTAAATCCCTATTTATTTGGGAAAAATTCGTGGTAAAACTCGCTTTCACCCTATCTGGTAAGAGCGAGTTTTATGTGTTTTATTTATTTAATTTACTTGTTAATTTATTTATTAATTTAAATATTAATTTAATTATTAACTTTTCTAAAAAATACTGTTAAAAGTCTTCTATAGATACAATTATTAATAATATGGAGAAAAATATTCACTTATTTGAGAGGTAAGAATAAAATATGTCGAATATGGCCCAAAAAGCAGATTCATCAAAAAATAATTCTAGCGACCCTAGAAATCAGGAAGTAGTTTTTGCAGCAGAAGGAAACCCACAGTTAGGTAATTTAGAAACACCAATTAATTCTTCTCCCCTAACTAAATGGTTTATCAGGAATTTACCAGCTTACCGTGCTGATATAACTCCTTTCAGACGAGGATTAGAAGTTGGTATGGCTCACGGTTACTTGTTATTCGGTCCATTTGCCAAACTAGGACCGCTGCGTAATGCTCCATCAGCCAACTTAGCTGGCTTGCTTTCTACAATAGGCTTGGTGGTGATTCTTACTGCTTGCTTGTCTATGTACGCTAATAGCAACCCATATAAACCAGTCGCCACAGTAACTGTACCTAATCCCCCAAATGCTTTTAACACCACAGAAGGCTGGAATAACTTTGCTAGTGCTTTTCTGATTGGTGGTATTGGTGGTGGCGTAACAGCCTACTTTTTAACCAGCAATCTAGCATTTATCCAAGGTTTATTTGGTTGATATCGGGTTATTTATAAGTCTGACTTGAAACCAGGTATCACTGGTAGTAAAGACAAAAGGACACAAGCAAAGACGGAAGCTGTCTTTGTTTGTGTCCTTTACTTACATTTATGGAGTAATAAGCACTCTAAGCGCGATTCATGAAAATAATTCCTTATCGGAAAACATTGCCACTTCAATGTCATGAACGGCGGTTTCTAGGTCGTCATTCACAATTTGAAGGTCGAATTCAGAAGCAGAATTAATTTCTTCTGTAGCACGCTTTAGACGGCGTGATATTGCATCTTCAGAATCCTTCTTTCTACCGCGTATCCGCTTCTCTAATTCATTAAAAGTGGGTGGAAGTATAAAAATACTCAACAGGTCAGGAAATGCCGCACGGATTTTTCGTGCCCCTTCCAACTCAATCTCAAGTAGTACCGACTTCCCAGACTGCATTAGGTCAATTACTGGCTTACGAGGAGTACCGTATAAATTACCGGCAAATTCCGCCCATTCCAAAAATTCACCTTTCTCAACCAACCGCTGAAATTTATCACGGCTAATAAAATAGTAGTCTTTCCCGTCCACTTCCCCCGGACGAGGAGGACGAGTAGTGGCAGATATCGAGTAATTGAGTTCGGGATGACGCGAAAGAAGTAATCGCATTAAAGTGCCTTTTCCGACACCACTAGGACCTGTTAAAACAATGAGTTTTCCCGGAGACAGTAATTCTGTAGTAGTAGCACCACTCTTAGTCGATAACACTTGCATCATCCGCTTTCCCTGTGAATCCATTTATATACATTATTCATTAGTCAGTAGTCATTTGTAGGTTTGCCAAACGACTATTGGCTAACGGGGGTTGTTACATGAACGACTTTTTCAATCGCTTAATTCACATGTTACAGAAAAATGTATACATTCTTCTCGTTGGAGACATCAACTTCCCTTACGGGTGATGTATTCTGCAAAGGGAGGCTTAGTTATTCCTGGATGGGGAATACAACTAATTTATTTGAGAATCTGACGCTATAGTAATTAATTTTTACTTACACCCCTTTTAATTATCTACAACATGGTGCTCGCGGGAAATAACGAAACGATTTGCTACCGTTTCTGGCTGGATAGCTGAAAGAATAACGTGACTAGAATCGGTAATAATTACAGCCCTTGTCCGACGACCGTAAGTTGCATCAATCAGCTGACCTCTATCTCGCGCATCGGTAATGATTCGCTTGATTGGGGCTGATTCTGGACTGACAATCGCAACTACTCGGTTGGCAGAAACAATATTGCCGAAACCGATGTTGATTAACTGAATGTCCATAAGAAAACAGAATTGTAATATGTGTGAGGATTAGACACGATTAATCATGCCTTTAAAAGCAACTATTTTCCATGTTATCTTCAAAAAATAGCACTAACAACGCGCTTAGTTAATAATTGCTTTTGTTTTTATTTGCAAACTAGTTTTCTTCATTATTTATTGCACTTCAAGATTTAAAATACTCCTTAAGATATAGACAGAAAAAGACCAAAACAGGGTATTATATTCATCCCTATAAAATTTGAAGTTACCATATTGTCTGGTGCTTCATATCCAGTTTCACTACCTCTATTCACTTTCGACTTCTTAGAGATGGCTGCCTTCATAGATTTAAAAGTTTTGACGATGGCAGTTTACGCCAATAAATAATAGTGTTTTATTGTTTACAATCTCTACAAGTCAATATTAAATTATTTTCAACAATCATTGTTTCTAATACTGACAACAACAAATTCTTATATATATTTATAATTTGATAACCTCTAGGTAAGAATAGCAAGTGATTAATAGATACTAGAAATATCAAAATTGAAGATAATCGATAATATGCTTATCCCAAAGAACAGTCTCTTAAGAAATTAAAGTGGCGCTGATTTCTGTGGCACTAAAATATTATTTTACAATTTAATCCTTTCAAATCATGATTTTGGATTGAGTTGAATCTAAAAAAATAATTAACGGCAGCAACCTTTGAGCCTTTCAAGAACTTTCAAGCGGTTCCAATGGTTTGTTTAATTTGCTTATCTAATCTTAGTGTTGAACTGCTATACCAAACTAAATATAGGAACCTAATTAATTTTTGTTATCGGCTAGCGTAAGCGTATCCTAGGTATTGCGTGTCCGGAGGACATAGTATACCTAGGGGAGGCAGTTTGCGACGTAGATACTCTTAATCTCAACAAATATTAGAAATTACAAATACAAATTTAGTTTACTGAAGTATTTCTTATCTGCTGCCATTTTTGACGTAAACTGCTCAGATTAGGGCTACTATCCCCATAACGCCAACCCACATAAGCTTGAGAAATCTCTTCTATTACTTCAGCAATCTTCGGTGGGTAATGCATGTTGGAAACCCGAGCATATTCTAAAGGTGTTTGGGCTGGATGCTTGTTTAAACCTTTTTGTGTAGTCCACTGAAGCATTTGTTGATACAGTCTTTCCATAGGCTGTAATTTATTCAAAGATTGGTGATAGCGCCACTTTCGCCATTTATCCCAACCTAACCAGCTTAATAAAGAAACTGCTGTCAATAAGGTTAACCCGCTGATTATCCCGAAAATACCTCGGGAGAATAAAGAGATAAACCACGATACAAGTTTTGAAATAGCAGCAAATATTTTTCCAAATACACCGTTGAGAAAACCCGTGACTGGAGAAGGAAGCCAACCTGCAATCCAATTCCAAAATTGTTTTAAAACAGTAAAAGTCTGAGTTTCTTCTATTGATGGGGGAATTAAAGGATGATTTGGTATGGGGTCAAAAGCAAACCAACCATATTTAGGGAAGTAAACTTCTGTCATTGCGTAAGCATCGGTGTTGCGGACTACGTACATCCCTGTAAATGGATTAAATTCTCCTGGAGAAAAACCAGCTACTAACCGCGATGGAATACCGATAGAACGTAACATCACGGTTAATACCGTAGAAAACTGGTCGGGTATTCCCCCTTTGTTTTTAAACAGAAAAGCTTCGACCAAATCATCGTCATCACTTAATACAGGTATCTCTACAGGACTTTGCGGTACCGTGTAGTTTTGTTTTAAATATTGAGCTATGTAGAGAGCTTTTTCATAAGGTGATGAAAGATTTTTCTCTGTTTTGCCTACTTTTTGACGGTTGTAATCATCAAGAATTTTTTCGGTAAGTTGTTTAACTTTACTATTAATTTTTGAAGGAACCTGTAGGTAATAATTTTGAATATTTTTCGGATACTTACTTGGAGCTTTCGCTAACAGGGTGCGATTTCGATAGGGAACCTCAGACAGTACCGTGTAAGTAAGACCTTTCGATAAACCAACTGGTGCTCGCAAGCCACCTTCTGTATCCACAGCTATTATTGGTGTCGGAAAATAAATTTCTTTCGGATATGCCATTGCTGGAATTAAGTTAGGCAATTCCGACACTATGGTATAGGTTTGTACTACTTCTTTTGTTTTACCAATAATTAAAGGACGTTCAAGAAAAGTTTGATAAGAGAAAGGCGAACGCTTGAGGCGTTTCACTTTGTCGTTACGAGAAATTTCCCATCCTTTACCGGTATAGCGGTCAAACGCCAAAACTCGCCAGAAACCTTCTGCTTGAGAACGTACCCGCATCACCACTTTAGGTTTCATTTCTCCGCCTAAAGTCTGGTTAATTTTGGTATTGAATCCGTAGTAAAAGCTATCATCAACTTTTTGGCGACCTTCACCTGAACCTTGAGAAGCACTGTCGCCATTGCTGCCTTCTTGACCGTTATTATTCCCGGAACGTACATAACCAGGATTAACAATTTTACGTCCGGTGAAATCACCTTTTACGTCAATAGGAGAACTAACAGGAAATGTTCGCAAACCGTAACCGGGAACTCTTGGTAAAACAGCAAAAATTGCTAATCCAATAGCAACTATTACCGAAAAATTAATAAATAAAAATTTTAAGTTAAAAGCAGAACTATCTTTTTTTTGTGATTCTTGTTGTGATTTTACCTTTAATGGTTCTAAACCCAATCGCGAACGATAATCTAATACTAAAGTTGGTAAAGCAATAGCTAAAAATAGCAGCAACACTGGGGCAAAAGCTAAAGTTTGGCTCAGTGTTGCGGCTACACCTAATAAAATTATGCCGATGACAATTGAATACCCCAAATCTTTTCTTCGGGGCATATCAAAGCTATGCAGCACCTGAAGCTGAATCAGTAATTCTGCTAATAACAGTCGGGTATCATTCAATTCACCCAACAATCGCCCGAAAAACGCACCCAGTGCTAATAACATTCCGATAGCGATGCAGAATTTAACTGCTACATTCTTGTGGTGACGACGGTAATAACCCCAAGCACCGCCCACCACACTTAAAGGAACTGCCCAAAAACTATGGGTTGTTTGTGCGGCTACATCTGTGGCCACAATTCCTATAATTACTAAAGCGCTAACTAGCACCCTTAAAGTAATTGAATCTTCTGTTTCCATTGGCGGCGATGACTGAATTTTTTGCCGCCAGTACCCTATATGTAGACGCCCGCTGAACCTATTCATTCAAAATAAAATTCCGTCATTTTAATTACCCCGCTTTGTTGATGTTTAATCCATACGTACTAAACCGTAAAAGTTTATGCGTATTTATTAACAACCACACTCAAAGTTTGGGGCTATCTATTTGTTAAATAAAGGTTCAGTTTCACTACTACCTCTAAACCTTTCTTTGATTCACCGTTTTTAACAGTCCAGTAAAAGCACGTTAGAAATACTAAGCGCTTACAGAAAAAACTACTAATATTCTGACGAATTTGTCGGAACAATGGCAAATGTTAACGGTTGAGTATCCATATCTTGTAACTCAACTGCTAATGTATAAGTTGTCCCTTGCTGAACTGAGTTCAAATCTAAACTTACAATTCCGGATTCGGATGATTCAGCAAATACTTGCGAAATACCTTTTCCAAGCCTCAAACTACCTTTTAAAGGTAACTCAGCTTCAACCGAAATTTTTTCGGCAGCTTGATTGTATTTAATTCTCAGATTCACGTTACCTACATCTGTTAACCATTGCTTTTGTGTGACTTCTTGTGTCGCATCAACAGTTACAGTGAGATTTTCTAGTAGCTGTTTGGCAGCCAACAATGACAATGCCATTTGTTGACGCGGTTGCAAGTCTGAGAAACTCCCTTCTACCGTTTTACTTTTTTCTAAAGTATCAGCAGAACGGTATGGGCTTCTTAATACCATCCCAGCCAAGTCATTGAGTGCCTGCGGCTCATTAGGAAATAAACTTTCCACAGCCCCAACTAGTTTTGCTCCCAATGGTACGGGGAAAGTAAGTAATTCTTGACATCTTGTCAACAATTGTTGAAAAACTTTTTCTGGCATAGAAATTGGCAAGCTCAATTTGGATTGTTGTGCTGCCCAAACCCAGGCAGGAACCCAAGACATAGAAGAGTTGTCAATATAATCAGGATAATCAACTAATTGTGTTTCCCAAGGAAATAAGGGAGGATTATCTTGAACTTGATTTTGTAAGCGACGTTTAAGAACGGCTTGGAAACGTGTTTGCACGGCAGGAATTTCTCCCAATTGAAAAGGATAGAGCTGATCTTCCGACTCAGAAGCACCGCTTGTAGAAGCGGTGTTTGCAGAATTTGTGTTAGCCCCGTTGATTTCCTTGTTTTCGACCAAAAAATCCTCCTCGGTTGTAGCATCTTCTGCTAACAACCAAGCGAGTAATTGGTTTTGCAAGGATTCTGTGTCACTATTCATGAGTAGATGCACTAGATCCGGACATAAAAGAGTTACGAATATCCCAAGCTTGTTCTAAAATTTTAAACCACCTTTTTTGCAGTTGTGCCATAGATAGTCCCAAGGTCTTGGCAATTTTTTCATCAACTTGACCTTGTTGTTTCAGTTCTAATAAACAACGTTGTTTATCGTCAAGCTTTTCTGTATAAACTTGCCATTGGTATTCGGTCAAACCTAAATTAGTATGCAAGTCTGCTTCTAACCATTCGTGAACCAGTTCCCAACGATGTAATAAAGCAAACCGAATCAGATGATATTTGAAACGTTGCTGCAAATAATCTCTTTGACGGGGAGTTAAACCTAAAATTGACTCAATTTCTTGAGCGGATAAATCCTTCAAACGTAAAGAAAAGTAATCGGCGCAATCCCCCTGCTGTCGTTCCTCCAGATAACTCATTAATTCATTGATAACTACGGAACGTAGCGTTTCTTCGGTTGGTTCCGGTTCTGGTTGAGATGCCATTGCCGACCTTAATTGCTGTACAGCTGGATCTTCCCAAGAGCCATCTCCGTCATTGCTGCTACCTTCTGCGGCTTTTTCAATATCAACACAAGTTTCTGGAGGTTGCTGCTGAGAAAAAGTTTGTGCCCGCAAAATAATTAATTGCTGCTGTCGTCCTGGTAAAGGAATGCGTCTTTTGGCATAGCGTTCGGTAAACGCCATGTACTCGGCTAATTCCAGAAGAGTTTGAGGACGATATGTCGGTTCAAGCTTATTTTCTCGTCGGCAAGCATTTAATGCTTCTAAATAAAAATTTTGCAGAAAATCCTCAATTACACTTAACCTGCCTTGATAGCTCAGTTGTCTATTTGGCGGATTAATGTAACGATAAATAATTGCGCTTAAAGTGCTGTGTAGCTCTATCCGACCTCGATTTGAACCAAATTGGTAGTATCTCATACACTGAGATAGTCGATGTCGAGCCAAAGCAATTGCCGAACTTTTGATGTCTCCAGAAGCTTGAATACGCTTGCTTTCTTGGCAAATCCGCATGACTTCGGCAGCAATTCGTGTTGCCACTTCATGGCAATTGGACTCGTGAGCTTTGGTTGAAGATTTAAGTTCTCCGAATAGGAGTTGAAATATCGCCTCCACGCCGATAGACTTTTCTCCCTGAATAGTTGTGGTCGCGGCTGATTTCATAGTCTAGTTGTTTAAAAGAGCCATTACATACAAACGTGTGCAACCTGTATTTTGTGGGACTGCTGGTTGATTTACCGATTGCGTCAAAACGCAGTCGAAATGCCGATTATCCTGCATGCCCTGATTTTGACTGAATTTATTATTCCCCAGAAAGCACCGGGAAATTGAATCGCATTTCATAGAAGTTATAACTAATAGCCACGAACTAATAACAGTTAATTATGGATTTACAAGCACAAATTCAATCTTTGATTGACAATGCACCCCAAGATGGTATTACACCTCAACTAGTTGCGGCAATTGCAAATGAACTAATCCAAATTGCTCGCAGATTACATTTTAATCAATACTATATACTCCGAAACCCTACTGGTGAGTGGGTTTTAACAACATTAAGTAATCGTAAAGACCGGCAATTACAAAAACAAGTAATATACGCTTATCCTACGTTACAAGATGTCAGTACTACCTCTGGTGTTGGGCTTGACCCTCAAATGATAGCTGCACCAATCGGAGTTATAGAAATTTTGTTCCAAATGGTAGCGCTACAACCCGTAGATAGTATAATTTTTTTTGATACCCCTGGCACTACAGCATCGGCTGTGGAAATAAAGCGTTCGCTAATTCAAAGTATTATTGAAAGCTCGCTACAACAAAATCGTCGTAGTTCTGACATCCCGCCTGATATTGCTTAAATAGTTAAAAAGTAGAAGTTTTTTATAGTTAAAACATATACATGAAGGACGTTCCAGAAATGTTGTTTTAGGTAGAAGCTATAAGTTAAGGATTTATTACAAAAGAAAAATACTATATTTCATTCATCCCCCAAATCTAAAAAACGGGATGAATGAAAAATTAACAATTTTTATTACTAATTTTCCTCGTTCAAAAAAATATAAAAAAATATTCTACAATTTTTAGTTAAGGCGACTCAGTACATAATCAGCCATATCAATCAAAGTTTGACGAGTTGGAGAAGATGGCAATTGTCCCATATGTTCCACAGCAAGTTTTGCATGTTCGCGGGCTAAATCGCGAGAACGCTCAATTCCTTTGGTATTTTTTATCAATGTGAGAGCTTTCTCTAAATCTCCAGATTGCTCAAACTCTTGCTCAATTAGCGTTTTAAGTTCCGGTTTTTCCTCTAAAGCGTATATCACAGGTGCTGTAAGATGACCATCTTTAAGGTCTGAACCAGCAGGTTTTCCCAATGTATCCGCAGAACTGGTGAAATCAAAAATATCATCAACTATCTGGAAGGCTAGTCCAAGATTACGTCCATATTCGTACAAAATTTCGGCTGTTTCTTGAGATACTTCGCTGAGTACTCCAGCAGCTTTGGAACTATTTGCAAATAACGTGGCAGTTTTATAATAAGTTTTCTGGAGGTAAGTATCCATCGAAATATCAACTTGAAAACGATTCACCCCTTGCAAAATCTCCCCAGTAGCCAAGTCCATAATTACTTGTGAAAGCAATTTCACTACATCCAAATTATCTAAATTGGCTAAATACCAAGAAGCTTGAGCAAACAAAAAGTCTCCAGCTAATACTGCGACTCGATTGCCAAACAAACTATGAACTGTATCAACCCCGCGTCTTGTTTCTGATTCGTCCACTACATCATCATGGACTAAAGAAGCTGTATGAATCATTTCTGTAATTTCAGCTAAGCGTCGGTGACGGGGCGTAATATCATCTTGCAACATCGTTGCTCTTGATACCAATAAGACAATTGCAGGTCTAATACGCTTTCCCCCAGCTCCGAAGAGATGTTCTGCTGCGAGACTGAGGATGGGGTGGTCGTTACCAACTAACTGTTTGAGGTTATCTGCCAATATATGCAGGTCTGCTTCCACGGGGGAAAACAAGGAGGTGGCTGGGGTCATGAATGGGCGGACTCTGACTTTAGTTACGAAAGTTTACATTCCTATACTCATTTTAAGATAACCCTGTGCCTTTTCTCAAAGCATTCTGTAAATGTTGTTGTAAAAACAGCGGTCAACTAAATTTTGAACTTTGCTCAAAGTCCATCTATATAAGGTATTTAAGAGCCATAACAGGTTTGGTGTTGATTTTAGCTGCTACTTGTTGAAACAAGATAAATTCTATGCAAAAGCAATCAAAGACTGTCCTTTATCAGTAAATATAGCTTTATTGTTAATTCAACACCTAACATACCTATTTTTTCTATCGGCAGGAGGATGTCATGTTTTTAGGGCAAGCTAAAAATTCTTTATTGAAATTATTAGATAAATTATACAGTCGATTCGTAAGTATAAATACTATGTAGATGTTATTCGGTTTGTGCAATTAAATTATTTACATCTGAATGATATTCGAGATAAAAACTCTTATTAAGAAAAATTTTACATTTTACTATATAAACACGAGTATCTTTGAGAACAGAACGAAAACTGTACTTATTTTTCATTTATGACTGATAACACTATCCGGACATAGAAAGAATAAGTAAACAAATTATAATATCTCAAGAATTTGAAATTAAGTAATAAAATACCTCAAAAGTTAGAGTTGTTGTGTTACTGTTATATATAGGGATTTCAAATACTTAAAATATTCACTCAAGAAAAGTAATTCGTTATTTATTCGCGTTTCTACTTTACTAGTGACAGTGGGTTTAAATAAGTCGAAGGTGAAACCAAGGGGATTGTTCGTTAGAAAATCTACGAATAAAGAAATCTCCCTGTAATAGCTACGTGCTATCTGAAAGGTATATATTGGCTCATCTTGAAGACTCAAGTTCGAGAATTCAAGGTTAAGTTCGAGTATAGAAAGAAGAAGCGCGCTCAGTCCGGCAGTTGCAATACAGGCTAGATAGATTGCGTAGCAACAACTAATATGTTGTTGCCAGCATAGCCTTCAAAAACTAATTACGTATAAATGAATCGAAGAGTATCAATGCTCTATCGAAATCTTTTCATAGAAAAGCTGTAGGAATATTCTATATAGCTTGAATATTTGTGATGAGATGATACCTAATCTTTAGTGTAAAAGTCTAACTGAAAATAAAACTTGTCGGGGGAAGTATACTTATGATGATATTTGTTCTAGCTTCTGGTTACTTATTTGCTGTATATGTATTTTTAGCAATTGCGAAGAAATTTATTAATAAAACTGCCGTAACAGCAGCATCATCGCAAAATATAGGAGATTATTCTTCTGATATGTCTATAAATACTGCTGAATGAAAATAAAATGCATGCATTATAGAATTGCAGCGGTTCGAGACATATTCCTAACTAAACTTATACTTGTTAAGCAGCACGCTATATAGAATACAGCGTGCTGTTTTGCATCTAATAACTTATCAAGCCACCACTACCTTTACTGAAGTTGCTTGGGTTCAAATACTAAATGCTCCAAATTTACCGATTCAACCACTGGAGTACAACCTAACCATTGCACTGAAGATTGAGCAAACTGCTGTGGATTTCCACTGACAGCAAACCGAGTTGGTAGTGCTGGGAAAGTATTTTTTAAGCCCAGCAAATCTAATTCTTGATTACAAGCTTCAACAACACTTTTTCCTGGATCTACTAATACTACAGATTCACCAAGTATAGAACGCAGTAATGTTGCTAGATGAGGATAGTGAGTACATCCGTAGACTAAAGTATCAATGTCCTGTTCTAATAAAGGTTCGAGATAAGAAAGGGCTACTTCTCTGGTATAAGGGTCATCAATCCGGTTTTGTTCGATAAGAGGAACAAACTCAGGACAGCCAACTTGCCAAACTTGAGCGTTACTATTAATTTCTTGGATAGCCAATTTGTACGCATTGCTTTTAGCTGTTGCTGGTGTAGCAATTACACCGATGCGTTTTCCAGCTTTCACCGCTGTTACAGCACCTGGTAGGATAAGACCCAATATAGGTACTTTAAATTCAGAACGTACCGTTTCTAATGCTAAAGCAGAACTGGTACTGCAAGCCATGATTACCATTTTTACCCCTTGATTTTCCATCCAGAAGATAATCTCGCGAGTAAACTGGATAATCTCTTCTTGAGAACGAATGCCGTAAGGTAATCTGGCTGTATCACCAAAGTAAATTATTGATTCATTGGGAAGCTGTTCGTAAACTTGACGTAATACTGTTAAACCACCAACACCACTATCAAAAACACCTATAGGAGCACGTTGAGGTTCTTGTTCGGATAAATGGTAAAGATTGCCTTCAAAGATAGAAGATGAAAACACAATTAGATTTTGATAATAGTATTTGAATTTGGACTACTAGGATTTAGAAGATACTTCAAACCATGAACTACTAAATCCGATATGAAAGAGAATTTTACATCCTAACTTTCAATATACGAAATTTTTTCAACTTTTATGCATAATGTATCAATCAAATACACTTTCAAATTTTTAATCATTCTTATGTAGCTGATAGTATCAAAGAGTACCTACATTTGCACAAAAAATATAGTAAAAATTTCGTATATTG
>JBCBHT010000021.1:0-47284 GCA_038525335.1 Cyanobacteria bacterium J06621_15
CTCCGAGATAGTAAGGTAAATCAAGGGAACGAGCAATAGAACTGATTCGATTTTCGTTGATGTTATTGCTAACAAGCCAAATTTTGACCAAAGGACGAATTTGATTTATCCACTCTTGTAATTCACCGGAAACAAAACCTACAGTAACGGGAACTAGAGTTTCATCTACATCTAAAATTAATCCTTTGAGTTTGTACTGCTGAATTATTTCTGGTGTTAGGTTCAATATAGAACCTTCCAAAATTAAATCGGGCTGTAAAAGTTGATTCCAATTCATAGCCAATATTCGATACATCAATGGCAATTATAGGGAATAAACAGTTATAAATGATGAATTACAGATAAAAACTAAAAACTCAACAATTACTGCTTCTTACTTTTTATTCCTTACTCCCTACTCCCTACTCCCTACTCCCTGATAACTGTTCACTATTAACTGTTCACTGTATGTCCCTCCGGGACACGCTTCGCTAATACTGTTCACTGTATGTCCCTCCGGGACACGCTTAGTCTGACGACTCACTTCGTGAACGCTAACACTGTTCACTCTTCTACTGGTAAACCCAGCGATACCATAAATTCTTCATCATATATTGCTTTATCCCAATTAACGGCTGATTTAACTTGTTCTTCAGTTAAATTTAGAGCATTCGTCAAATTGGTACCGTTCAGATTAGCATTTTTAATATTTGCACCATCAAGGTTAGCATTAGTAAGATTTGCATTTCTTAAATCGGAGCTATTAAGTTTTGCACTAGTTAAATCAGCATTACTAAGGTCTGCCTCTTTAAGATTTGCGTGTCTAAGATTAGCATCTTTAAGGTCGGCACTAGCAGCAATTAAATAAGTTTTGGAAGCAGTAATAGAGAAATTTTGAGGAAACTTTGTTTTCTCATCGTACAAACAACCTTTTAAGTATGCACCTCTGAGGTCTGCACGAATCAGATTTGTTCCCCTGAGATTAGCACTAGTAAGATTCGCTCCTCTAAGGTCTGCGTCGCTAAGGTTAGAACCTCTGAGATTTGCACGAGCTAAATTAGTATCTCTAAGATTTGCAAGCGTCAAATGGGCACCACTAAGATGAGCATAAGCTAAATCAGCATCCTGAAGATTAGCGTTAGGGGAAATCAAGTACATCTGATGATTTCCTGGTGTGAAATTTTGCGAAAACTTAGTTTTTTCGTTGTATAAACAGCCCTTAAGATTAGCACCAGTTAGCTTAGCATCTCTAAGGTCTGCACCTCTAAGATTAGCACCAGTGAGTTTCGCATCCTTGAGATCCACACCTTTAAGGTCTGCTTTTCTGAGGTCTGCATTTGTTAAATCAGCACCGTTAAGAATCGCATTGCTTAGGTTAGTGTCTCTAAGGTTGGCATCTCTAAGATTAGCATCGGTAGAAATGCGGTACATATTATAATCATCAGGATTAAAATCTTCAGGAAAACTAGTGCTTTCGTTGTATAAACTTCCTTTGAGGTCTGTATCTTTAAAAATTGCATTTTCTAGCAATGCACCTCTGAGATTTGCGGTTCTAAGATTAGCACCACTGAAGTTTACACCTCTAAGGTCTGCATTATTAAAATTTGTACCCTCAAGGTTCGCACAATTGAATTTAGCACCTTTGAAAATGCCACTACTTATGTCAGCATCAGTAAGATTAGCATAACTAAGGTTAGCTTTTCTAAACTTAGCCTCTTTAAGGTCTGCACAACAAAGATTAGCACTTTTCAAATTAACTTGACTTAGATTAATTTGTTGTAAATCTGTATTTTCAAGATTTAATCTCTCTAAAGAAATTCCATAATCTTTTAAAAACTCTAGCGCTCTAATTCTTGCATAGCTGGTTGCAACATTGGCTGCTGCTGCATTATCAATTACTTGCCATGCTTCGTATATTCTTGTTCTTATCCGTTCCGGACTTTCTAAAACGTATAAAAAAGCGGCGGAGAGAATACTAAAACCTTGGACGTATTTAACTTGAACTACTGAAAAAACCTGAGAGCAAACTGACTCTGGATTATCACAATTTATAGACGACCAGTTTTCAAATCGGTAGACTAATAAAATTACCCCAAAAGCAATACTGAGGGCAAGTAACACGCGCACGCAAACAGTTAAAATTCTTCTTCCCCAAGAAAAAGATAATCCATCCATGCTTTCAATTTTCCCTACACTTCTACCCAGGCACTAAACAAAGGTAATATATTTTCTAATGGGATGGTTGTTTATTTACCTACAAATATCATTCCCATTTCAACTTTTATACTATTTATAGGATAATTAACAAAACTTTAAAAACAATTATCTTTTAATAGATTTTAGTGTATTGCAATACAGAAATTGTCTATCTACAATTTATAGATTAAGCATATATTACTTGTTTATGCAGTCAGAAAATAATTATCTGAGATAGAAAATAAAACCAAGTCGGCTTAATATTAAATAAAACTATATCCAAAAATCTAAACAGATTTCAAAGCTTGACCTAGTACTTACTAAGTGGGTGTGCAAAATTAATTGTGTCATTGCGAGCGACAGCGTTAGCGGAGCGTCTCTGAAAGAGATAGCAATCTCAAAGTGCTGCAATTGCTTCGTTTCACTATCTCCCTCCGGGAGACGCTACGAAGACCGTTCTACTCGCAATGACAAATACACAATTAATTTTGCCTAAGTACTTATTTATTACTCCCTACTCGCTACTCGCTACTCGCTACTTATTACTCCCTACCCTTTCCCGAGAATGTGGTTCCAAAAGATTGGATATATCCGGTCCACTTGGAATGATACCTCCCGGATTTAGCGGAAACAAATTTCCATAATAATCTCGTTTCACGCTTTCTAAATCACAAGTTTGAGCAACTCCAGGAAGCTGGTACAAATCCCGTAGGTAAGCCCCTAAGTTTTGATAATCTTGAATCCTGCGACGATTGCATTTAAACAAACCGTAATATACCACATCAAAACGAAACAAAGTAGTAAACAAACGTATATCAGCCAGAGTTAGCTTTTCACCACACAAATATCTTTTATTTTCTAGTGCTTTATCAATTTCATCTAATACAGTAAATAACTCATCGCAACATTTATTATAAGCTTCCTGAGTTTGAGCAAAACCGCAGCGATAAACGCCATTATTTACAGCATGATATATTTTTTCATTCCACTCTTCTATCTCTTTCCTTAATTCTTCTGGGTAAAGATTGAGTTCGGGATTATTAGCAAATTGATTCAACCCAGAATTTAACATCACGATAATCTCCGCACTTTCATTATTAACTATCGTGTTTGTTTGCTTATCCCACAACACCGGAACAGTAGAGCGTCCTTGATAACCAGGTTGTGCAACTTGATATAGTTCCGGAACAGTTCGACAATTTTTCTCCGGACTGTTTAAAACCCAAATTCCTTCATCAGTTGAAGGATACACAATCGATACTTCCACAGCATCTTCAAGTCCTTTCAAAGCAACAACAACCAAAGTTCTATGCGCCCAAGGACATCCCAAACCAGCATATAATCGGTAACGTCCTGATTCCGGCTGATAAAGATTATTTTCTTCCTCACCTATAGAATTCCGAAACTGACTTGAAGGACGAATATATTCACCTTTTTTATTACTAGGTGCAAGTTGAGACATCATAATTTGCCACATAGTAGTCCAGACAAACTTTCCCAACTTAATAATTAAACCAGAAGGTAACGACTTACCTTTTTTTTTCACTTTATAATTATTTTGATTATTTTTTTGATTAATATTTTCTTTTTCAGAAGTAATAGAACCTGACATAACAACATATCCACTAAATAGATTTAATCATAAAAAACTCTAACCTCCTTCTCCCTAATAAGAGAAAGGATTGAAAGTAAAAACTCCTAACCTCCCTCTCCTTAATAAGGATAGGGATTGAGGGTGAGGTTTCTTACTTAGGAAAAAAATGACAAATTTGATTTAATATTCAACCTTACCTACTCACCCATAACTGTTATACAAATTAAATAGTAAAAAAGGGAATAGTAATAATAATTTTCAATTATCTAAGATAGTCTTCTACTCACATAATTAATCTACAATTATACAATTTTGAGGATATATCAGAATAAATCTACACCAAATGCTAAATAACTAAACATAAATTTTTATTAATAAATCCTTCCTTAGACATAGTTAGGAATCATATCTAGGATAGAGCATAAATAACCAAGAAATATAGTTATCTAGTATTGGATATTAATTACTCAAAAAACTCAAAAAACCGAGTAAATCAGTTAGAAAAACAATTACTTACACCAGGTAAAATTAACGATGAATTTCCAAAAAATATTAAAACAGCTAACAACCGCAATTCTAAGCGGTCTACTAATAGTTACAGTTTGGCTAGGAGCTATACCTTCAGCCCAAGCAGCAGCTACCGGGACTCCAGTAGTACCAACAACTCAAAACAGCAAACGCATTAAAGCAATTGCATCCTGCTTACCAGAACAACTAACCATTCAAAACAAAGACGTAGGTAATCGTGTAGCTCGCGCATTTTCCGAAATGACCAACGACCAACTAGAAAGAATATTTGACGTTACCGATACACCTAAGTTAAGCGACGCAGAAGTTGAATTCAAAAATTGCTTACAGCAAAAAGGTTTCACACCCCAAGCAGCACTTCAAGGCTAAGAGATTTAGGGAGAGGGAGAGAGGGAGAGAGGGAGAGAGGGAGGGAAACTAATAATTCATAACTCATAACTCCTAACTCCTAACTCCTAACTCCTAACTATTAATTTGCATCGCTTATCGTTACAATTTTCTGTGATGCAAAAATAAAAGGTTGACTTGTCGTTGAAGCAATTAACCAGACAGCAACAGAATTTAACCGGATATCTTTTCCTAGCACCAACTATTCTGGTTTTGGGAATTTTTGTGATTCTACCCATACTTTATGCTGTATTTCTTTCTCTACAAAAAGTGCAGCTGCTGGGTGGAATTGAATATGAGTTTGTTGGTTTTCGTAATTTTAGCCAGCTAGTTGAAGATGAGCGAGTGTGGATTGCTCTCAAAAATACGGCTGAATACGTGATAATTGTCGTACCTTCACAAACTATATTGGCTTTATTCTTAGCAGTCACCCTGAACTCCGGTATTCGTGGTAAAAGCTGGTGGAGAGTTCTGTTCTTTTTACCTACAGTTACTTCTTCTACGGTATTGACGCTAATATTCATGTGGATTTACAACACCAATGGTTTGCTAAATGATTTTTTGAGCATAATTGGTCTTCCTACTTATAACTGGTTGGGTGACCCTAATGTTGCTCTTAAAGCCATCATGATTATGAATATTTGGTCAACAGCACCGTTTTTCATGGTGATTTATTTAGCTGGTTTACAAGATATACCTAAATCCCTTTATGAAGCAGCAGAATTAGACGGTGCGAATGAATGGCACAAATTCATCCATATCACCGTTCCCATGCTCAATCCAGTTACCTTTTTTGTGGTAGCAATGGGAATAATTGGTACCTTTCAATTATTTGACCAATCCTATATATTTTCCAAAGGAACTGGTGGTCCAAATAACGCTACTTTAACCGTAGTTCTATTAATATATCAAGCCGTATTTCGTAACTTACAAATGGGATATGCTGCGGCTATCGCTTTTCTTTTAGCAGCAGTAATCATAACTATAACCTTGATTCAACGGCGAATATTTGGAGGCGAAAATTGAATAGAATATTTAATAAAATCAGGGGTTTTACATGGCTTAAAATACTTCTTTACTCAGTTTTAGCACTCTATGCAATTATTACTTTAATTCCTTTTTTGTGGGCACTTTCAGCATCGTTTAAACCACTTACAGAAATAGTTGCAGGAAAACCAAATTTCTTACCCAACAACTTTACTCTTGATAATTACAAACAAATATTTGTAGAAGAACCATTATTTCTACGTTGGTTTTTCAACAGCGTCATCATAGCCATCAGCGTCACCGTATTAAACTTACTATTTAATTCAATGGCAGGTTATGCACTAGCAAGATTAAGATTTCGAGGCAGACGCTTTTGGTTTTTTCTAATTTTGGCAGTACTAGCAGTACCAATACAAGTTACACTTATTCCCACATTCTTAATTTTAAAAACATTTGGCTGGTTAAACTCCTACCAAGGGATGATTATTCCCAACATGGTAAACGCCACATTTATATTTATGATGCGGCAATTTTTTGTTAATTTCCCCAAAGAATTAGAAGAAGCAGCCGCTTTAGATGGTTTAAGCACCTTGGGAATTTTTCGTCATATCGTACTTCCCCTAGCCAAACCAGCACTAGCAGCACAAGCAGTATTTATCTTCATGAGCAGCTGGAATAACTTCTTACTTCCCGTAGTTATTTTATTCGACCCAGAAATGTTTACCCTACCCCTCGGACTAAACAGCTTCAAAGGTCAATATATCAGCTACTGGAACTACATCATGGCAGCCTCAATGGTATTTACCCTACCAGCTTTAGCCATTTACGCCTTCTTCAACCGCTACTTTATTCAAAGCGTCTCCTTCACAGGAACTAAACAGTGAACAGTTATCAGTTACTAGTCAACAGTGAGGAGTTAGCGGAAAGTTTGGGGTGTCGGTTTCCGTCCCCAAAACTTTCCAAGACGGAGTTAGGAGTTAGGAATTAATTTCTACCCCCTCTTCCCTCTCCTCCCCCTCTTCCCCCTCTCTCTTCCCAACTTCAAATGTACTTTGAGCAACAAATTGCACGCTTGGAGTGATAATTGTATTACAGTGACTTAATCTTATTGTCTGAGTTGATAAGCATTATGGGTTTCACAAGCCGGTGGAATCGCGGAAATCACAGTCTATTACAGCTTCAGTCATGCTGAATTAGGCTTTCTTCATCCGTCTAGGTGGGAATAATTTACAAATATTAATAAATTCCTGGATTATGACGTTTGAGGATACCGCAATTTATTTATTTCCTAATTTTTGTCTGAAACAACCGCTCTTAATACGGTGCCTGGTTTTGAATTAAGCCGAAGTTACCTATAATAAGTGGGTTAATAGCAAAAAACTTTTTGTATTGACTCTTAACAATAAGAAATTAAGCTATCGCTGTTATTGCTGTGTTGAGCATTTGAACTTTTGAGGGGAAACATGATATCGAGACTAATTAGCATTTTTATTGCTGGTGCATTTTTAAGCTTTCAGTTGTTTGTTGGTAGCGCTTCAGCAGTAGAACTTGACGAAGGTACTCGCACTGTAACTTTGAATGAAGATGGTGATACCTACGTACTGAGCTTAAAAGAAGTTCAAAGAGGTAAACGTTTATTCAATGACACTTGTGCCCAGTGTCATGCTGGTGGTGTAACCAAGACAAACCAAAACGTGGGATTAGACCCTGAAGCTTTGGCTTTAGCAACCCCATCACGGGACAACATTGAGGGTTTAGTGGACTATATGAAAAATCCCACTACCTATGATGGAGAAATCGAAATTTCTGAATTGCATCCCAGCTTGAAAAGCGCAGATATATACAAAGAAATGCGTAATTTGACTGAAGAAGATTTAGAGGCAATCGCCGGTCATGTTTTGTTGCAGCCTAAGATTGTCGGTGACAAATGGGGTGGCGGTAAGATTTATTACTAAACTCGGACAAATTAATTAATGATTAATCCTTAGTCATTGGTCTGTAGTAAGTAAATCAAAATTATTGATTTGCAAGCTACAAACTGATGACTATTCTATTTTTGGTTAGAGAACGATGCTGTATCAATTCATATCTCGTTTTTTCTTAATTTCTACTGCTGCAATATTTATAATTATCAGCAGTGGTTTACCCGCCCAAGCTGGTGGAGTTGAACCTTATATCAGCCGCTACTTAAGGGTTAGAGAACCTATTGCTATAGAATTGGATGCTACAGGCAATACGCGAGAATTTTCTCCAGAAGAACTATCTGATGGTAAAAGATATTTTGAAGATAGCTGTATTAATTGTCATGTCGGTGGTTCGACATTACCCAATCCAAAACAGTCTTTAGCTTTAGATACTCTCAAAGGTGCTAACCCTTCCCGCGATAATATTAACGCTTTGGTTTCTTACATGCGGCAACCCATGACCTACGACGGTAGCGAAGAAACCTTTTGGTGTCGCGAAATTACTCCGAATATACTATCTCAACCACAAATCGAGAATTTAGCCGCTTTCGTTCTTACAGCAGCTGAAAAGGCTCCCGGATGGGGAACTGACACCTTCGGACTTGACGAGTAAAAAATAGGAGAGAATTGGGAACTGGGGATTGGGAATTAGGAATTGGGAATTGGGAATAAAAAAAACGATACAAAAATGAATATGTGAGCCTTCGGACTGTATTAATACCTGTATCCCAAGGCTTTTAGAGTTTTTTAATCAACTACTCAAAAACTAAATAATCTATTTTTAATATTTTTCTCGGATTATTTCTCGTTACCTACTCCCAACTCTCTACTCTCTACTCCCTCATAACAAAATTAACAACCACATTTATCGCAAAATGCGTTGCTTATTTACAAAAATTTTTATCTATGACAGATTGTCGTATTTAGTGATAATTTTATTTACAATAGAGAAAAGATAATAAAAGCTATTGCTCTCGGAGAAATCGATGAAATTTATTGCGTCCACATTACGTCGTTTAGGTTTAGCTGCTTTGACTATGCTGCTAGTTGTCAGCAGCTTCGTTGCTTTTACCCCTAGTGCTGCTGCTGAAACACATACTATCAAGTTGGGCACTGATAAAGGTATGCTGGCGTTTGAACCATCTAAAATATCAGTAAAACCTGGTGACACCATTCAATGGCTCAACAATAAAGTTCCTCCCCACAATGTTGTATTCGATGCCGTTCAAAACCCTGCAAAGAGCGCGGACCTAGCTAAAGGACTTTCTCACAAGCAATTAGTAATGAGTCCTGGACAAGAATTTACAAGCACAATCCCAGCAGATGCACCTGCTGGAGAGTATACTTTCTACTGCGAACCTCATCGTGGCGCTGGAATGGTTGGTAAAGTGATTGTTGAATAGATTATTGAATAGAAATTCTGAGCGTACTACTTGCTTAGAATTTTTAATTAAGTGGCGATGAATTTTATCCTTGATGAAAGTTAAGGGAAAATCGTCGCTTATTCTAATGGTTTTTAACAATAAAAAATGTAGAGACGTAGCAATGCTACGTCTCTCTTGTTGTTTATAGCGTTTTTGACAAGAAATATTTAGTTAGAATTTTCTCTGCGCTCTTGAATTTTACGTAACCGTTGAATAAGCTTCTTGGAGTCAGATTTTTTATTATCCTCAGATTCTGAATCTTTTTTAATATTTCTTAATCTGGAAGAAAGCGATGGTTTAGAAGTAGATTGTGGTGCAGGTTCCTTAACGTTAACTCTAGCTTGAGGCTTAGGCTTTGATGGAACCTTGGGTACTTCTTGGCTGTTTCTTAATTTTACTTCTACAGGTTGTGTCGCAGATGGCTTATTAGTTCTAATTTGGACTGGTTGCTTGATTTTTACTGGTGCTGAACTTCCAGTGGTAGGAACAACTACCGGATTTCCTGAAGGTTGTGCATTGACTTTTGCTGGTGTTGAACTTCGAGATAAGTTTTCAGGTTTTTTCTGAGATGGCTTATCTTTAGCATCACGCAAACGGTCAACTAATTTATTACCTCCGGGCTTAGAAAATTCAACAGTATTAGCTGCATCTGATTTGAAATCCAGAGCAAATGCGTATACTTTAGGCGTACCATTTTTGCGGATGGCATCGCGATTTTTCTTGATATAATCCCGGAAATAATCTTTAGTTTCTTCGTTTAGCTTAGAGCCAACTGACCTATCAACGTACTCAAAATAGTCAACTTTTCCGCGAGCATCAACAACTATAGTACCTTCAACTTTTCCTTCTTTTCCTGGCTTTGTTTTAACAGTCTCAGAAATTGGTGGTTTTGTTTCAACGTTTTCAAAGCGTTTTTCAACTTCCGACAACTGTCTTGCCAAAGCTAACTTTGTTGGACTTTGAGGTGCTACATTGCCATTTTGGGTTGCTGGAACTGTATTTACATTTCCTGAAGGTTGATTTGGTAACTCAATTCTTCTACGTCCAGATGACTGCAAACCCCATTGATTCACATTCTGTCCTGCAAAGGTTAATTTGTCGCCTGCTTTAGGGATATTTCTGTTAGTAGGAGCAATAAATTCTTCGGGGCTGATTCTTCTGGGTTGATTTACAGGAACGCTACTACCAACATTAGGACCGATTTGTGGATTAATAGCCACGCTGTTACCCGCACTTATACCAGGATTTCCCATAGAAGGAAGAGGTGGTGGTGCTGGTACTCTAGTAAGCTCTGGTGGTATTGGTGCTGACTGTATCGGAGGTACATTACGAGTAGGTGCCGGTTTTCCCGATGGTACACTTCTTCTAGAGATTAATGGTGTAGGATTTCCTAATTGAACTCTAGGATTCAAATTACGAAACGAACCGCCAGATTTCGCTTTAGCGTTAAATGAAGAGTTAAAATTTGGTTGACGAAGCACTGGCAAAGACCTACTTTTCGGCAAAGACGAAACATTGGGGTTTGCTCCAGATTGAGGCAAAGGTGGTAATATCACCCTAGTAGAGTCTGGACTAGCCGATAGGTTAGGTAAGGGAGTAGGTTGAGTCGCAAATTTAGGTAGAGTAAGTCCAGGTTGCAATGAAGCCTTGGGTAAAGCTGAAATTTGAGGACTTTTTTGCTGAGGTAATCTATTTTGTTCTGCCTGAGATAATTCCATTATTCCGACACTTGCCGGAGATTCTTTTGTATCTGATTCGGAGTCAACAGGCATCAAAGGCAGGATGAAGGCAATAGCACCATGTATGCCGACAGATGCTATGGCTGCTATTCCAGCTGGTTGGCTTAAGAATTCGGGTATATTTTTCAGTACTGAGACGTAAGACATGGCTGTTATCGCTCACTTAGCTTGGTTGCGGTTGACTAGCAATTTAATGTATCAGGCAGTAATTCCAGGCAATAATTTTTGATTGCGGCAAGCCCTTTCAGATGCGTCCCTCACGGTTAGCATAACTTCTTATGGCAAGACTAGTAATAGCAACATTGCCAGTTAAAGGAACGGTTGATTAATCCAAAGGATATATGTGTATAAAAAAATCTGAACATATTTTACTTATAGGTAACATTTCCAATACTGATATTTGACGAAAAATTATCATCCTAGAGCTTTTTTATGATTGTATGTTTCGGTTTGACGTTGAAAGTATGCCTAAGTATATATACTGCCGGTAACAATTAAAGGCATATACTTTTTTACAAGTTTTTTTACTAATTCCGGAAGTTTTCCCTCTTTATCCTTAGTTTTTGTGTTCTAGCTTTGGTTGATAACCCTGCTTTATATTATCTGTAGAAGAAAACAAATATTTCAATAAGCATCCTTCCAACTCATTGATAGGCAAGCAAAACTGAATATCCTCCAACAGAATTCTGAACTGCTATTAAAAAAATATTTTTTAAGCAGTAAGGCTGAGACAATCATTAATTATAGATTATCTTTACTCACTAATAATGCTCGCATAATACCAATCTCAGTGTCTACTTACGTATAAGTTATACCTTACAGATTTTTTTTGGCAAGTATCAACTTTCAAATCCCGCACTTAGCAAATATAAAAAATATCAAAATGCCTTTACCCACAGTTATTTTGCCCGGATTTTTAGAAAGCGCTGGAGCTTATTCTAACTTAGAAAAATCATTAAAAAAATTAGGTTTTCCTACAGCTACTGTACCTTTACAACGACGTGATTGGATAGCAACTCTAGGAGGAAGACCAGTAACTCCGATTTTAAAACATTTAGATTCTACTGTAGAGCGCATATTACAGCAAAAAAATGCTTCTCAAATTAATTTAATTGGTCATTCAGCAGGAGGCTGGATATCACGTATTTATTTAGGAGAAGTAGCTTATGGTAAAGATAATCTCAACTTATTGACGTGGAAAGGTCATCCAAAAGTTGCCACTCTTGTAACTCTGGGTACACCTCATATTAGTTTGGAGCGTTGGACTCGCTCAAATTTAGATTTTGTCAATAATAATTACCCAGGTGCATTTTATAAAAAGGTTAGTTACGTCTGTGTTGCAGGAAAAACAATTTTCGGTAAAAGAAAGTTGGGAAACTGGCTAGCCTACAACAGCTATAAATTGACTTGTGGTGAAGGTAATACTTGGGGAGATGGAATTACCCCTATAAAAGCTGCTCATTTAGAAGGAGCAAGAAATTTAATTATTGAAAATGTGATGCATTCCCCAAGAAGCTCTAAAGCTTGGTATGGTTCGCAACAATCTCTATCAAGTTGGTCGCAATTTTTAGCATAAATGTATACTTTTTTATCAAAATTTAATATTTCTTAGCTAAAATCATAATAAATGTAAACTTTTTTAAGAAAGGAAGGTTCTATGCTTTCTCAAAAAAGCCGATTCAATATCGTAATGCGACGAACGGCAACAATTTTATCGGTAGTAATTATTACTTTTTGTTTGATTGCTGCCAGTACGGGAATTTTACTATCTATTTACTACGAACCAGCTTCGGGTAGGGCTTATCAGTCACTGCAAACGATAACCGAAGAGATTGAGTACGGTTGGTTGTTTCGTAAAGCTCATCACATTGCCGGTAATGGAATAATTGTTGCTGCTCTAATTCAGATTGTGGTGATGTTTTTAGGCAGAAAATTTACCAGAACCTGGTATACAGCTTGGGTCAGTGGGATATTTCTGACTTTAGCTGTAATTGGATTAAGCTGGACATCGATGATTTTAGGTTGGGATCAGGTTGGATTTTGGCGCTTTAACATTGAATTAGGAACCATTGAAGCAATCCCGTTTGTTGGTCAACAATTGAGAGAAATTCTGACTGGAGGTAGTGGTGTTAGTACCTTGACAGTCCAGCGTCTGTATACAATACACAGTTATGTTCTCTCGATTGCTGCAATTGCTTTGTCCGTGGTGCATTTATTCAGCGTGCTTTGGGTTGAAAAACAAGTCAGCAGTCCCCGAGAGTTAATTCAAGGTGTTGGTGCATCAGTCGCAGAAAGTTGAGATAATTTGCCGATGGGTATTTCTTCAACTTCCGGTAAATTTTCCAAAGAAAGACGAGTAGATTGATTACCACCAGACAAACGTTTAAGAAGATCCGGTCTGGGGTCATGTAATAAGTAGATAAGACGGTCGCCAACTTGCCAAGTTTCACCAGCAACCATCAAGTTGATTTTATCCTCTCTTTCTACGAATAATGGCAGTAGGTCTCCAGTCCGGATTAATGCTTGTAGCTGAATTTTTTGTAGGGAAAAACCGGGGTCTTTTAAAATCATAGTTCCTAGTTTCACCTGTTCATCGTTAAGATGTTGATTCCAGGTTTTGATTTTAAAGTCGGGAAGAAAAGCTTGTAGAATTTTACTTTTATTTTTTGCCTGGGGGTCGCGAGGATATACAGCTAGGACACGAGGTGGGTCAAATTCTTCTGCAGCTCGTTGAGCTAAAACAAAATTTACTTCACCATTCTTAGTCATTGCCAGAAAAGTTCCTACAGAATCAAGTCCCGCTTCTTCAAGGACGTTGGCATCTAAAGCACTGCTAGTCAAAACCCTTAAATTTTGTGCTTGTGCCTGCTCGCTTGCTTCTGGGTCTGTATCAATCATGACTACAGTTTCACCGCGTTCTTGAAAAAATCGGGCAATCAATATGCTCAAAGGGTTGCAACCGACAATTACCGCTCCAGTTGCTTGCTTCAAGGTAATTCCGAGCAATCTCGCCACCCAGCCAGCTGTGAGTCCCTGACAGAATACTGTCATTAATATTGTGAGGAACACCAATGCTTTGATAGCATCACCACCATTGATACCGCGCTGTGTCAGTAAGATACCGAATAATGAAGCAACCGAAGCTGAAACAATTCCTCTAGGCGCAACCCAGCTAAGAAATATCTTTTGTCTCCAGTTAAGGTCGCTGTTCCAGGTACACAGAAGAATATTTATCGGTCGCACTACAAACATTAACGCCAAAACCGTAAATAAACTACCCCAGCCCAAAGCAAATACACTAGCGATAGATAAATCGGCTGCTAGCAAAATAAACAATACTGAAATACACAGCATTGTTAGCTGACCTTTAAAGTGGCGTAATAAGCGTTCTTCAGGTACTGACGAATTAGCAAAAACCGCTCCTGCCATTACCGTTGTCATCAGTCCCGATTCGCTGCGAATCATTTGTGCCAAAGTAAACAAACCCCACACAGAGGCAAGTACTACCAGGTTTTTGAGTTCAAATGACAAAATATTGGCTCGCTTGAAGAATAGCGATAACAGCCAGCCACCGACTCCACCAATAGCTGCACCAATACCCAAACGTACTAATAGACCTGTGATAGCGTTAACAGGGTCTGCATCGCCATTCAAAATAGTATCGAGAACCACGACGGCAAGAATTGCTCCTACAGGGTCAATTAAAATCCCTTCACCTTCTAAAAGCGTCGCTACCTGTCGGTCTACTTTAATTTGTTTGAGCAGGGGGGTAACTACTGTTGGACCCGTTACTACCACAATTGAAGCGTAGAGAAAAGCTATTGGCCAAGGAAACTCTCCCAACCAATGAGCAGCCATACTTCCGCCCACTAATGTAATTAAGGTTCCTAGGGTTACAAGCAGTTGTAGGCTGGTAGAAACCCGACCTAACTCTCGTAATTCTAAGTCTAATCCGCCTTCAAACAGAATTATTGCCGTTGCAAGAGCAACAATTACTTCTAATCCAATGCCTAACAAATGGGGATGTAACAACCCGATGCCATCCGCTCCGAAAAAGATACCGAACAGCAGTAAGAAAACAATGCTGGGCACTTTAATATAGGCAGCCAGCACTTGAGCGCTAATGCCTGCAACGACGGCAATCACCATTTGTAGGGTGATGTCAAAAGATGCTTCCATATTGGAGATTTTGAGCTGTATATTTCAAAATCTGTAATTAAGAATAGAAAATATTAAATTTGATTGATGAAAGGCAAGTACCCTTCATTGTGAATTGAATTAACAATTTTTTCCTAGATTTGTTATGGTACAGCATTTTTTTAATCTTTGTAAAATAGCTGTGAAATGCGTCCCCATTGAACTATGAAGACAAATCGGAAGTATCGCGAAATTTTTGAGAAAAATAGCCTTTATTTAAAATTACTTTCCACTACTTTAACCTGCTCTTCGCAACATAGGGGAGTTATTAATATTAATCATCATTAACCTCCAATATTTTTTGGCTATATATAGCAATTCTAGATGAGTCATGAGAAAGATAGGTGCTAGAAACCCGGTTTTTCCAAAAAACCGGGTTTCTAAAATCTTACAAATGATTTAGGAATGCTATAGCAATCTTGCGACTTGGCTTCATTAAAGACGGATATGAGTATCTAGGGAGCAGGGATGAGAAAGTATGGAAAATAATGGCTTTTAGAATTAAACAGTTAAAATTAAACACTTTTACATAAGCTCCGGGGAATATGAACCAGATTAAAGCTCAAAATAGCTAATTTTAGTTAAATGCACGGTGACACCTATGAAACTAAAAGGCTTTTAGAGCTTTATCCTGTAAATTTAGTGCATCAACTGCTCAAGAATGATTTTTTTGCACAAAACTGTTGACAAATTCTGAGAAAGCCGTTAAATTTATAAAAGTTAAGAACGCAAGCCCCCATCGTCTAGAGGCCTAGGACACCTCCCTTTCACGGAGGCGACAGGGATTCGAATTCCCTTGGGGGTATTAAAAACTGATTATATTAGGAAAGGTAGGTTTGGAAAAGCCTACCTTCTTTAATTTATTGACAATTCTTGTACGCGTTGGCGAATAGCTAAAAGATTTGACTGCATATCTTGAGAAAGACGAGGTTCGATAATTCTAATCGGCATGGTTAATTTTGGCCAGACTTTTACTGTATAGCAAAGTAATGTGCCCGTTTTATCATCCAGAGTACATTTATCTAAACACCAGCTACCGCAAAAGTCTTTAAAATCTCCCTCCACCATTTGGAAACTAATTTCGTTTGGAAAAGATTCTTGCAAATCTAGAACAACTCTCGCTGAAAAATTCAGCCGCAGCAAGCGTTGCGAACCAATTTGTTCCAAGCGAATACCTCCGCTGGGATGTTCTAATTTCTTAGAAGAAGAGAGGCTGGGAACAAAATCAGATAAAGCTTGATAATCTGTCAGTACCTGCCAAACTTTTTCTACTGGATGAGGAATTTGAATTTTAGCTGTAATTTGTCGCTGACGTTCTGTTATTTTCTTCACTTCGACAGTTACAGCTTGTAAATTTGGATTTTGGCTGTTATTAGCAGGTAGGGAACTTGAATCAGATTTGGGTGTGTTTTGTTCTTGAATCATGAAGGCTCCGAAACTTCGCTATCATCAGAAAATTGTGGGAAAGTTAAAGTAAAGCAGATTTTGCTTAACTCGGAATCTTCTATAGAAGTACTTTCTACAATTATTTCTCCATTGAGATGCTGTATCAATGACTTGGCTAAAGCTAATCCCAAGCCAGTTCCAGGAGTCCATCGACCTTTACCTCGACGGAACTTGTCAAAGATAAAAGTAGCTTCCTCTTCAGATATACCACGTCCAACGTTGATAACCTGAATTTGCAGTTGGTTATTTTTGCTTTCAGTTTCGCAAATTTGGGAAACTCGCAGTTCTACACAGCTATCATGCTCGGAGTACTTGTAAGTATTCGTGAGCAATTCTTGGAGAATACGGTCAAAACTTTCAATTTCAGTTTGCAGTTTTAGCGGTTCATCGGGTAACTTTACAGAAATACTCAATCCTTTTTCTGCTAATTTCTTTTCAAAAGAAGTTGCGGTATCTTGAATTTTTGTATTTAAATCAATTGTTTCAAACTGCGGACGTTCTTGATGAGTTTCTAACTTCTGGAGTGTAAGTAGGTCATTAATCAAATTAATTTCCTTAGTGCATTCCTGCTCCAGAATATCTAAATACCTTGCTTGACGGTCTGCATCAATTTGCGGATGACGTAGATTACGTATAGCCATACGCATATTGGTCAAAGGATAGCGCAAACGGTCGCTCATGTTGCTCAGAAACTCATCTTTGAGTTCATTTAGTTCGCGCAACTGGTCAACGTATTGTCGCGTCCTCTCGTATAGCTTAGCTTGAACCTCCAAACTGCGCTGTAATTGAGCCGTGCGTTCGTCAACAAGAGTTTGTACTTGCTTAAGGGTTTGAGTTTGAATAATCGCGTTGCTGATTTGAGCGCAAACCATTTGAACGATATTTAGTTCAGCTTGCTGCCAATTGCGACGTTGTTTCTGCTGTAACACCAAGAAACCTAATACTTTACCTTGGCTCTCTAAAGGCATTAATAGCGCTGCTGGCAACTTATCTAAAACAAACACCGGAGCAATTGTAGAAGTATCTTTACGCCTATCTGAATTATCGTTTATAGTTACCGGTTTAGAAGCTTTAAAAGCTCGTTTAGATATACCGCAATCCTGGAGCCAGTAAGATTCTTCTAAGGACTGCAATTCTTCACAAAGCGCAGATTCAGTTTCATTACACCATTCACTAACAACAGTAGCTTTAGCTTTAGGAATTTGCGCTTTAGCCCTAATTCTAAATAAAGGGTCTGAGTATTTTAATAATATTAATAAACCACGGTCTGCTCCCAAAGCTTCCGCAGTAGAAGAAACCACCAACTGAAGCATTTGGTTAAACTCCAAATTGCTGCGGTTAAGTATGGTTAACTGCTGAATCAAACTTTGGTGTTGCTCGCTCTTATTTACCTGTTGTTTTTGTGAAGAAATTATTTGTGCTTGTGCCACCTGAGCAAAAGCAATCGCACAACAAGATTCTATAGCCCTTAAAAGTTGTTTTTCTGAATTACCCCACTCATAAGGCTCGCATTTGATAAGACTTATTACACCGTTATTCTTATCGCCAAAGCGGGTCGGAATAGCCAATACAGATTTTATCGGTAAAGGAAAATTTTGACATCCAATTACCAAACTTTCCTGAATTGTGGAAATGTCCTCAATAGTAAAAGGTTCTGCTGCACATTCCACTACAGGTAACTCTAGCTGTTCTATTGAAAAGGCTTCCTCTTGATTGGGTAAACCAAGATAATCTTTTTGGGCACCCCAGCTAGCGCTAGTAGCGTCTTCTCCATCTCGGTCGGTTACTAAACAGCAGTAATCAACCCCGAACGCACTTCCCACTAGTTGAGCAATTTCTTGCAGCATACGGTCGGGAGGTGTGCTACTGGCGATAATCTGATTGATTTCATATACCAACCGGTGGGCAGGTGTAACAGGATGCTGCATCAGCTTAAAATGATACTTCTCTATGTCTTCTTGTTCATCCCGGCGCTGTGGCGGCGATGTTATTATACGCTTTTTCATTTGT
The DNA here is from genome assembly GCA_038525335.1 of Cyanobacteria bacterium J06621_15. GTDB lineage: Bacteria > Cyanobacteriota > Cyanobacteriia > Cyanobacteriales > Nostocaceae > Rivularia. The sequence continues at coordinate 18,452 of JBCBHT010000021.1, forward strand.
GGCACACTCTTGGATAATGACTTCATCGTCGTTTTACCCAACCTCCTGGTACTTTACTTACCTTTATGTGTATAACTGCACCCTGATGAATCGATTTGGATTTGACAAATAATAAATTCTTTCACCTGTTATAGCCCCTTTCCTTTAAAATGACTTTCGTCATTTGTATATAAAAAATCTTTCCGTTAGTAAACAAATATTATTTAGTATACTGAAATGCTTCTCACAATTTTGGTAAGTCGCTTGAATGACGGTCAGCATTTTTTGCCTTTCTCAGACCCACAATATCCTCATCGACGACTTCCGACAAACCGTATTTTCTCTATAAAAGAATCAAATGCTCTGTAAGTATTATCCGCATTACCACTGATGTTCATAGCTCAAACCGTACTATTTACTTCTATTTAAATAATCTATGATGGACTTGTTCTATGTCAGCAGTGACAACACACTTAAGCTAGGAAAAATTCTTAGCAAGGACGACAGGGGACAGAGCGGTTTATTTCTCATTCTATTTTTACTCCTCTTTGCTCTTATTCTTAACAGTCACTTACTTATTAGGCTCAAGGTTCATATATGTCAAGTATTGTCATACCCCCTATAAATTATCAAAATGCTGCCAGAAGCCCCTGAGACAAGATATATCTATTGAGTAAAAAAATCTAATCAATTTCATCAAAAATATCTTTATAAGTTATTCATATTCAAATATCTAATACTTATTCGCAAAATCATAAAGCAGCCCAATGATTCCATAAATGTAGTCATTGGGCTGTATTGGTTAAAAAAAATTAGCCAGCTAAACTCTCTGTACTCAGAGGAATCATATCCCCAGTTTTCGTAAGTCCTAACAGCATCGGTTGCTGGGCTTGTATAACTTGACCTGTAAGTACACACCGTTCTTCTTGCTCAGATGTCGCAGCTATAGTAGCCCGAATATCAGCACGCGAAAATCGCGGCTTCCACTCACCCGATTTTTGTTGAACATAATTCCACAAAATATCCCGAATCAGCGCTTGATATCCTTGATTCCCGGACAGTTCTTTTAACTTATCTTTTAGCTCCCTCTCTAAACGGATGCTAGTTACTTCCATTTCGGTGGTGGGTGTGCGAGCAATTGTATGCATGATTTTTCTCCTTAAAACTATAGACAGGATAGTAATACAAGTGTAGTATGTTTATAGAAATGTTCAACAAGTCAAAAGTTCTTAGTTTCGTTTCAACTCCAAGAATTCATTCAGGAGCCTTTAATCAAAGACATTCGGTCGCTCTTAGTCTAGAAATCTTAACTTAGGTGAAATTTTCTGTGATTTTTATGCCCACATACTCCACTTCCTCAGCAATTTCCAACTGTCATGCCAGTTGGGAATTGATATCAGCGGAAGTGGAGTATTTATTTATGGGCGAATGTAATCGGAATCACGGGCAATCGACACAAAATAATCGAGATTATGAACATAGCAGAAGAATTTATTTACTCAATCAACTGAAACCAGATAAAACAAGCGGGAGGTATTGGCAAGATGAATGCCATACCAAATATTAAATAAAGGACTTCAAAGTCAACTTTAAACCCCCGCTTCCTCGAACAAGAAGTGGGGTTTTTTTATAAGGAGCTAAACTGCGATGAGCGTAACGCAAGTACTAGAAAAATCCGTGGTCGTATTTTCACAAAATTACTTACCGCTGTGCCGGGTTAACATCAAGCGAGCAGTTGTGCTTTTAGTGACTCAGAAAGCAGAGCCATTGGATATTACCACGGAAAGCGGCTGGCATATAAGTTCTCCCAGCGTAGTAGTTTACGTACCAAAGCATATCCGTCTAAAATTCGCTTCTCGCGAGCGGATGTGGAAGCTACCACCAGTAAACCGTCGTGGAATACTGCGTCGAGACCATAATAGCTGTCAATACTGCGGTAGTACCAAAAATTTAACCTTGGATCATGTCATCCCTCGTTCTCGCGGTGGTCGTCATACTTGGGAGAACGTTGTGACTGCTTGTTCTGAGTGTAACGGTCGTAAGGGTAACCGCACCCCTACGGAAGCTGGGATGCCACTTCGTACAAAACCAAAATCACCCGTCCACCCCACTGTTGCTTTTGCAGAACAGTTTTGGAAAGGTGTTGTGCAAGCAAACCTGGAATAACAGGAGAGCATGAAGAATGCTGAAATTAACTTATACAGAAAACAGTTTTTACCTAGAGCTTTTAACTGAGTCCGTCGAAGAATGGATACAAGCCCGAGTCATATTAAGTTTGCGAGTAGGTCAAGGTTTGTGTGTTGAACCCAGTACCGCTTCTTTTTTGCTTCCCGTTGATTTACCAGGGTTAGGAAAATTACGTACTGAAGTTAAACAAGATTACAACCGCGAAGTTATAGAGTTATGTGCTTGTGATAGAGAGTTTCTAGAAGTTTCTTTAAGAGGTTATTGGCTGTCAGTTAATTCCCAGAATATGAGTGGTGGTTTTGTTACCTCCATGAAGCCCAATACAGAATGCTTCTTACACAAACTTTGGCTAGAAGCTCGTAAAAATGCATCTGTTGCTATTGAGTAATGATGAAATGCATTAATAATAGGCAATCTAGGCGAGAAGTAGTTTTTTCTGGTCTAGTTTGTCATATCAATTTTGGATTTTAAATTTTGAATTTAATAATAGACGATTTTGTTTTGGATTTTGCATCATCTAATTTATGAAAAAACTTTTTTTCATTAAACCTATTGACAGACTTGTAGTATAAATGTAGTATTAAATTATTGAAGCGCGAAACAAATAGAGATTGAAGCTAAGAAGATAGCTGTTAATATTTGTTTTTGTTGAAATATAGAGATTTATTCCGAACCTTGAAAATAGAATAATATATTGTACTAAATATTAGATTTTGGTAAAAAATATCAGATAGCTCTTAAGTAATTATCTAATATTTTAAGAGAAAACAAATTAATTCTCGTGCCCTAATTTGCAAAGCTTACATACTTGTTCATATAGGAATCCGATTTGAATATTGTTAGCGCAGCGTGTCCGATAGGACATGAAAAATTAGGTATTTGTAGGGTGCGTTACGACGCTAGTCTAACGCACCGAAACCTATATATAATGGTGCGTTGCGCTATGACTAACGTCACGCTCCGCTAACGCGACAACACACCCTACGTATGTTATGTCCTTCGGACACGCTCCGCTAACAAAAATCAAATAGTAATCCTATATATTAATGTGTTGTAGGTATCTCCTTTGGAGACGCTTCGCGAACGACTCCTAGCATCTCCACTAATGGGGATGTTGCTGAATTGGTATAAGCAAACAAAGTAATTTTTAGCTTTATTAACTTGCGCGAGATTAATAATTTTTTTATCATTTATTTTTTATCATTTAAGAATAATTTACCTCGTATCCCAACGGATAAAGCTTACATACTTTTTCGTAACTATAACGACCCTAAGGTAGTGAAGTTCGGGTGACCGAATCAGCGACAGCGTTCACAGTCTCATGTTAGACTCCGGATGCGTGCCCACTGCTTGGATAAAACCAGGTAAGAGCGGTAGTAATGTCATAGCTTTTTCAACTTGTACGAGGGAGAAATTTAGTTAGGAGTTAGGAGTTAATAGTTTGGAATTAGGAGTTAATAGTTAATAATTAATAATTAACAACTAACAACTAATAACTAACAACTAATGATTCATTTCGCGCCCCGATATAAAAAGCTTACATACTAGCTCATTAGTAGAGCATTCGGCTATTAACCGACTGGTAGTAGGTGCAAATCCTGCGTATGAACAACAGCTTTTTAAACTTGCGCGAGATGATTAATAAATAAATCTATAAATATCAATAAATTAGCTTGTACTGGCTAAGTTATGAATTGTATTATGTCCGCTCAAGTGTTAGAAATTGTAGAGAAATTAAAATCGTTAAGTTTAACCGAAAATAGCGAGTTGGTTAAACAAATTGAAGATACTTTTAATGTTGAAGCTTCTCGTTATCAAATTAATTTTCCTCAAATAATTGACAATATTACAAATGAAAAAGATATTGAAAATCAACAAACAGAGTTTGATGTAATTTTAGAAGAAGTTCCCTCTAATAAAAAGATTGCGGTTCTGAAGTTAATTAGAGAAATAACAGGTTTATCTTTGAAAGATACTAAAGATTTTGTTGACTCGGTTCCTCAAACTGTTAAATCTGAAATTGCGATTGCTGAAGCTGAAAAAATTAAGGAACAATTAGAAGCAGTAGAAGCTAAAGTGTCTCTCAAGTAATTGATTCTTAGGTCATTGATGATGAGTGACGAAACCAGGGATTACAAGACAGAAGCTGATATTAAGAGTTTGATTGCTGAGTTTGAAAATTGTACCTTACCGCATTCGGAATGGAACCATCAAGCGCATTTAACTATAGCGCTATGGTATTTGAATCTTTACGATGAACAAGAAGCTATAAATCGGGTTCGTCAGGGTATTCAAAGATATAACGAAGCAATGGGTATTAAGACAACCAAAGACAGCGGTTATCACGAAACTTTAACTCTGTTTTGGGTTCGAGTGGTAAGTCACTATTTATCGGTTAATCAAGAAAAAAGTTTTATTCCAGAAATGGTGAATGCTATTTATGAAAACTATAACGATAGGTATTTACCGTTTCAATACTACAGTCGGGATTTACTGATGTCTTGGTCAGCTCGTAGTGGCTGGGTTGAACCAGATTTAAAGCCTTTAATTTAGTTTTTTATTCAGATTATTTCTAGCTATTTAATTATTTAAGGAGGTTGTTATGGATACTAAGAATATTAAATTCAATCCGGAATGGAAACAGTTTGAAGAGAATTTATATTCCTTTTGAACCCTCTAGTAAACGTCGTCGTGGATATCCTTCTGAGAAAGCTGTAAAAAGAGGATTGCGGGTAGTTCATGGAAATAAGGAACTATATGAAAAGTTAGGTAAAGATGACCTTTGTCCCTGTAATTCTGGACGTTCCTTTCAAGAAGTGTTGTCGTAATAGCGGTAAATATGACGGTAGTTTACGAAATTACTTTTTTTAGGGAATAGGAATTTTAAGACGTAGCAAGCTTACGTTTATACACAGCAATAATTGTTACCGCACCCCAACAAATAAAGCTTACATACTAGCCAAATGGAAAAGGCAAAGGACTCAAGTTCCTTCATTTCCGGGTTCGATTCCTGGGTATATCAACAACAGCTTTCTTGACTTGTGCGGTGACATTTAAAAATAATAATTTCTCTTATTTTATATTATTTAATTTACCGAAAATTGTTTCCGTACCCTAACTTTGAAAGCTTACATACTAGCCTAATGGTAAGGCAAAGGATTTAGGTTCCTTGATTTCTAGGTTCGATTCCTGGGTATATCAACAACAGCTTTCTTAACTTGTGCGGGAATATTTAATCAGCAAATAAGGAATAAATTCCTTGCTACGAAAGTTTTATTATGAAGATAGTTGTTGCCGCACCCTGACGATTTGAGCTTACATACAAAATCTCTCTTAGGAAGGTTTTAATTAAGTAATAAAGCTCTTATAACTTGTGCGGTGATTATATAAAAATCATTGACAAGCGTGCGACTTCTATCCCCTAATATTTTTTGATTCAAATCATTTCAATCCAAAATCAAAAATCCAAAATATAAAGGTGGAGATAAAAAAATGAATACAGCAGAAAAAGATTTACGTTTAGAATTAATTAATACTTTACTAACCACTCCTCACCGCGAGTTAGAAAAGGTAGCAGAATTTCACAAAATAATTATTGAACTTGACCCGCTTTTTTACGGACATTTGGCTGTTTGGTATCAAAAAAATGGCGATGTTCGCGACCATAAGGAAGTTTTTGTAGGACATTTATTAACTAGCAATATTGAAGAACATCGAGATGCTGGTTTTGTAATGTTACAGCAATTCCCTCCTTATCAAGTTGCTCGGATTGTGGACTTTATGAAGCAACAAAAAGGTAAGGTTCCGCGTTCGACACGTACTGCTGTAACTCGGTATTTAAAAGCACGAGAAATCAACCCGCAATTTTTTGACCGTGCTGCTTTGAGAGGACGTAAAGCAATGAAGCACCTTTACGCTACGTTACACATCAAACCCGGTCAACGTGCTGATGCTGTGTTATTCAAGGGGAAACCACCCCAAGACAGTCTTGCTTATATGTTAAAGCAAATTGCAAAGGCTGAAACGACTACAGAACAAGCAGCTTTGATTGTTGAGCATAATATTCCTTACACTATCGCTATCGGAGCGGTGAAGCAGTTAACACCGACTGTATTGGTTGCTTTAATCAATTCCATGTCACCACAAGAGGTGATTAACAACCTTAAGTCTTTACAATCACGGGGTGCTATGGAACATCCTGAAGTCAAAGCTTTAATTGATGGGAAATTAGAGGAAGGTGCAGCAAGTAAGCGGGTATCTGCATTCAAAGCGACTGTTGCTAACGATGTAGCGAAATTAGATGCTAAAACCGTTGAAAAATTAGAGAAAGTCACTAATGAGCAGGTTAAAAAGCGCGGAAGAATCCGTAAATCAACAGCTTTATTAGTTGATAAATCTGGTTCGATGGAGAAAGCTATCGAAATCGGTAAGCGATTAGCTGCGATGATTTCGGGGATTACAGAAGCGGATTTATTTGTCTATGCTTTTGATAATATGCCATATCCGGTGAAAGCTGAAGGAAGCGAGTTAACAGATTGGGAACGAGCTTTCAAGATGATTAAAGCTGGTGGTGGTACGAGTTGCGGTTGTGCTGTGGAAGCAATGCGTTTGAGAAAGCAAGTTGTGGAACAGTTCATTATGGTGACTGATGAAGGTGAGAACTCAGCACCTTATTTTGCAGAAGCTTATAGCAAGTATTGTAAAGATTTAGGTGTCTCACCAGAAGTAGTTATTGTCAAAGTTGGTTATGTAAGTAATTGGGTAGAAGCTCAGTTAAAACAGAAGCAAATACAAGTTGATACCTTTAATTTTAACGGTGATTATTACTCTTTACCTAACTTGGTTCCGTTGTTATCTCGTCCGTCACGGTTGGAGTTATTGATGGAAATTATGGAGACTGCTTTACCTATTAGAGATGATAAGTAAACAGGTTAAAGGTTTAGTTAGGAGTTAGGAATTAATTATTTAGTATTTAATCGGGAGCAAGATGCTCTTATTACGAAAATGATTCTTTCTTCTCTCCTTATTTATTATCTCTGTGTCCTCTGCGCTCTCTGCGGTTTTTTCTAATTCCTAATCTTAGGATAAAACGAAATAATTGGAACAAATCCAAAATAAATACATCCGTTGTTGAAATCTAAAATTGAATAATGGTGAATATAAACGCAAAAATTGTCCAACAACTACGTCAGAAAACTGGTGTAGGGATGATGGACTGTAAAAAAGCGCTGCAAGCAACTAATGGTGATATTGAAGCAGCTATTACATGGTTAAGAAAGAAATCATTCGGTGTTTCTGTTGATAATGAAAGGATTACAACGGAAGGAATTGTTTCTAGTTACGCTCATACAGGTGGAAAAGTAGCGGTTTTATTAGAGGTAAATTGCGAAACTGATTTTGTTGCTAAAACGAAAGCTTTTCAAGAGTTAGTGAAAGATATTGCAATGCAAATTGCTGCTTATTCTAATATTAACTATGTGAATGTTGATGATATTCCGCAAGAAGTTGTTGATAGGGAAAAAGCAATTGAAATCGAAAGAGATGATTTAGAAAATAAACCGGATAATATCAAGGAAAAGATTGTTAAGGGACGAATTGAAAAGCGTTTAAAGGAAATGACTTTGATGAATCAACCTTTTATTCGCAATCCGAAGTTATCTGTGGAGGAACAAGTTAAACAAACTATTTCTGTTGTTGGTGAAAATATCAAAGTTCGTCGGTTTGCGAGGTTTGTTTTGGGAGAAAAGGTTGATTAACCTCACCCCAACCCTCTCCTTATTAAGGATAAGGAGAGGGGGTTTTTTAATTTTTCTCTCCGTCTGTTTTTAAACAAATTCGCTCAATAAAAAACAATCAAGAATTGATTGAATCTATTTAGTTAGCTTGAGAAATTGTTCAAAAAGACTACAGTTACTCCGCATTCGGTGACAAAATACAGTAATCTAAACCTTTCATATTAGATGCTGCTTCAACTGCTTTGTTTGCATCTACTAAATCATAAACATGGGTTTGAATTGCTTGTAAATTTAAAATTCCAGCCGATGCTAATTCCAGTAAATCTTTTGGAGCTTGTCTGGGAAACATAAACGCACCGGAAATAGTGATTTCTTTTATCATTATTTCTGCATAGGGTAATGGAATATCGGCTTTGACTCCTCCCATAAATACAGCTGTTCCTTTTGGACGTAGCGCACGAATACAGTTAAGCGTAAGATTAGGATTGGTTACTCCTCCCAATACATCTAAGACTAAATCAGCTTCTCCCGCAGCTTTTTTAATTTTTTGAGCATCTTCTTCTGTATTACCACTCAGGGAAACACTAACAACTCGTCGCTCATCAAGTTTTTCTAATTCTGATAAAGCTGTAGTATTTCTGCCAACAGCGACCACTTTTGATGCTCCCATTGCTAAAGCAACTAATATTGCTGCTGTTCCCAAATTCCCGGTTGCTCCATTGATAATAACTACCTGAGATGGACGTAAATTACCTCGTAAAAAACCTCCGTAGGGAATCGCTAAATAACCAATTGCTGCTAAAAGTTCTGTACTGATAGAAGTATTTGTGATTGGTGTCAAACATTCTGCGGGAAACAGCGCTTTTTGAGCCATAGCACCATCTTTCCACAAAGATTGTGTATGAGAAGAAGCTGGTGCTAATCCAGTCCAACCCATCAAAATCGCATCGGGTGGAGTACTAATGTTATGAGAAGCAATGTACTGGTCGCAAAATACCATTTGTCCTCTTTCTAAGCTCGATACATCATCTGCTACTGTTTCAATAATTCCAATAGCACTTGTACCAGGAGTGAAAGGTAGCGGTGGTACTTGATAATTTAATTCTCCAGATAAAACTTGTGCGGTAAACGATGGTATGAATGTCTTGAGAATACGGACAATTACTCCACTCGGACGTAAAGTTGGTTCTGCAATTTCTTCGATATTTAGGGAGGAACCAATTTTATGTAAACGTGCTGCTTTCACTTTGTAAACTCCTGGTGTCAACAAGTTCAATCTAAAATTGCTTTTATACAATTACCAGAAGTGTATTTATCTTAGTATTAAAACTACCAGGATGAGCATTTATGGATGATAAAGTACGTCGTAAAGAACTTGGTGATTTTCTCAAAACTCGTCGCGCTCGAATCAAACCAGCTGAGGTAGGATTACCAGATGGTATTCGACGACGTACACCCGGATTACGACGGGAAGAAGTTGCTCAACTCGCGAGTGTTGGCTTAACTTGGTACACCTGGTTGGAACAGGGGAGAGATATTCAAGTTTCGGCTCAAGTTCTCGAAAGCATTGCTAGAAGCTTGGAATTAACTATTGATGAGCGCAAGCATTTATTTTATTTAGCAAATCAGAAACTTCCAGATTCACCTGCTCATATTCAAGAAATTGTTAGTCCAGCATTGGTACAACTAGTTAATAGCTTGGGGATTTGTCCAGCTTTAATAATTGGGAGTCGAATGGATATTTTGGCTTGGAATAGAGCTGCTTGTGCAACATTTCATGATTATTCTCGGATGATTCCCAAGGAGCGTAATCGAGTCTGGATAATGTTTACAGATTTGAGTTTACGTAGAACTTTAATCGATTGGGAAGGACATGCTCAAAGAGCTTTGGCTCAATTCCGTGCAGCTTGCGATCGCAATGCTGGGAATCCTTGGTTTATCGAGTTGGTTGAAGATTTACAGCGTGTAAGTCCGGAATTTCGTCGATGGTGGTCTCGTCATGATGTCCAAGGTAGACCAGCAGGAAGAAAAGAGTACGAGCATCCAGATGTGGGACGATTGGTTATTCATCACACTATGTTACAAGTAGTGGATAATCCTAATCTCAAAATTGTCACTTATACACCTATTCCTGAAACTAATACTGCTGAAAGAATTCAGAAACTTTTAGATAAATATCACAACAATTCATCATTTCTTTAATCTTTTAATTTTTAATATCGATATTTATAGCGCTACGGAAAGGTAAAAGGTTAGGAATTATAGATTTGAAGCTTTATCAATCTCCTCACCTAAATATATGGTGCTATATTGACACATTTGTATTTTTTGTAGTATAAATGTAATATAAGTTAAATAATCTTGTGTAAACAGAGATTCAAAATTTACAAACTATCTATCTATAAATAAATTTATTTATAGCCTCACTACTTTCCAAGAGAGGTAAAAAATGAGCATATTCAAAGTCGAAGTTGTAGAAATTAATAGTGTAGAATCTCATCCCAATGCTGATAGATTAGATATTATTTCCATGAGCGGAATGGGATATCAAGTTATTTCAGCGAAGGGTAATTTTAAAGTTGGTGATTTAGCTTTTTATTTTCCTATTGATAGTGTGATTCCCGATAAATATGTAGAAGAATTTGGGATAGCTTCTTATTATCGAAAAAGATTGCGTGCTGCAAAACTCAGAGGTATATTTTCAGAAGGTTTATTAATTCCTGTCGGTGAAGATTTTACAGGAAATATTGGAGACGATTACACAGAACATTTTGGAATTACCAAATATGAATATCCAATTCCTAAGACAATGAATGGGGATATGGAAAATCATATCGGACATTATAAATTTCCCGCTCCTCAACATTTAAAACGCTATCCAGAGATGTTTGTTGATGGAGAAGAAATAGTAATTACCGAGAAAATACACGGAACTAACTTTACTGTTTTAGTAGATGAAGATTCTACAATAAAAATTGGTAGTCACAACTATTTTTGGAAAGATAACGAAACAAACAAAAATCTGGTTTACATTCGTGCTTATCACGAAAATGAAGCTTTACAAAATCTTCCTCCCGATACTCAAGTTTTTGGAGAGATATACGGAGTTCAAGATATTAAATACGGTTTGAAAAACGGTAAAATAGGTCTTGCTTTATTTGCTGTTCGTCGTGGAAAAAATTTCTTGAATTACGAGGATTTTGCTACTTTCTGTCAAGAATTTAATTTACCAACAGCACCTTTACTTTACTCTGGTGGTTACAGTAAAGAAATCGTTTCTAAATTCAACAATAAAGATAGCGCACTTTCTCCAGATTGCATGATGGAAGGTGTAGTAATTCAACCAGCAATCGAAAGAACTCATCCGCTGTTTGGAAGAGTTGCTTTAAAATTAATTAGCGATAGATATTTACTTCGTAAAGGTGGAAGTGAATTGCATTGATTTGGTAATGGGTAATTGTTAATTGGAATTGGCTATTGCTCAATTCTCAGTTATCCTTATCCTCCCTCTCTTCCTCTCTGCGAACCTTTGCGTTTTACACTGCGTTCCTTTGCGTTTAAAAAATGAATAATCAATCTATACTCTTCAATTTTATAAATCATTTATCCCTTCACAATCAACCTTTTGTATTACGACATAATGGTCAACCTCCGGAATGGGATGATGAAGCTTTACATCAACAAGCATACGATTACAATTCCGAACTATACGCTCTTTTTAGTACGATAGAAACAGTTACATCAGAACAGCGATTACGCATTCTTTTCCAACTTTTAAAAGCTTCTCGAAAAGGATTTTCTCACAATAGACGTTTGATTTTAGAAAGCACTACAAACTTTCTATTGAAAATCCTTCACCCGGATAAAGTATTAACTGTATTTCTAGCTTTAAAACGAGTTCGAGCAAATCATAAACATACAACTAGAGCGATTCTTAAATATATATTTGAGCATCCTCAATCTTTAGATATGGTTGTTTGTCGTCGTCCTGCTGTTGTGGACTGCTTAGAACATGCTTTAGGTAAAAATGTCGCTCGTGCTTGTGCAAAATTTATTACTTCTAATGAAGAAGAAACCTATTTGAATCAAAATTTATTCCGGTTTGTCAACAATAGGGAAAGAGTAAAAACTATTTTGCAATTGCTTTATCGCTATCAAGGATTGCAAACTACAACTGGTGTTTATCAAGAATCACACCAGAAGTACACCCAAATTCTAGAAAATCAACAACAAAGACCTAAAACCGTAACAGCTACAAATCGTGGTGATATTGCTGCAACCCTAGTTCATCTTTATCGTGGTGGTCAATCCGAGCAACTTATGGAAGCTGTAGAAAACTACGTTAACCAAGCAGCTGCTAAACTACCTCGTTTTAATAAAACCCTAGCGCTAGTGTTTGACGCTTCTGCTTCCACTCAAAGTTATGGAGACAGGGAGTATTGCTGTTTAGCTCAATCGGTTGCTTTGAAGCTGGTTTTGGAGAAATGCTGTACTAAGGTCAAGGTTTATCAAGTTGGTGGAACGGTTGATGTATTACCGATTCCCCAGGGATATTCCGATATTGCGACATCTTTATTAGATGCTGTCAAAGGGAACCCAGACGTAATCGCAATAGTTTCTGACGGTTACGAAAATTTGTATCCTGGTGATTTGAGTCGAGTTGTAGCATCGTTACCTCAAATAGGAATCGAAACACCGATAGTATTTTGTCACAGTAAATTTACCAAACAAGACGATTTAGAATTACGTCGTCCAGCTAATAATTTACCTCAATTAGAATTTTGGCATCAAGAAGATTTTGGTAATTTAATGTTGTCTATGATGTCAATGATTGGGGAGAAAAGTGAAGCTGATTTACAAGAGTATTTATTAGGTAAATTGAATCAGTTTGAAAGTGAATTCATGAATGTTGAAAGTTGTTCTGGAACTACAAAATTAGAAGAATCTGTTGTATTTGATTCTAATAAAGCAATTATAAAATATTGATTCTTCTTTCAATTAAACCAGTGATTGGTGCGTGACACGAATAATTAATTGTTTTGCTGCCTTTAAAATTATTAAACGTGTCACACACCCTACAATATTAAAAATTTATTGCTCAATAACTAATTTTGTTTTTGGGTTTAATTACTGATTGGTGCGTGACACGATAAACTAATTATTCTGTTGATTTCACAATTATTAAACGTGTCACACACCCTACAATTTATATCATTTTTTTCTATTCATAAACAACTTATAATGACTTATAAAAAATCACCAATTACCCATTACCAATTACCAATTACCAACTACCAAAATTTTGATTTATCTGAATTTAGTTTTGGTATTCCTCAAAAATCTGGAGTAATGACAATAGTTCCTATTTTCGGACATAATTTAGATAGTAAACACAAGTTTACTCCACCACTATCGGGATTAAAATTAACTCAAGTTCGCGGTTATGGGAATATGGAAATCACGAATCATTCCCAAGGTATCGCTATTGTTCCTTTACATATGGGATATATCCAAGACAAAGCTCAAAATCATGCTTTGTGTCGTAGTGCTTTTATCGCTGAAGGACAAAAGCTGATGTTTGAAGATGCTTGTTGCGTTCAATCCGGTCAAGGTGGATATTTAGAAGAACGGGAACAATGGTTTTTTATTCTACCTTTATTTCTTCGCGAGGAAGCGCTGAATTTACAAGGTCAAAAAGGCTATAGTAAGCTCTGGAATGCTATTAGTAAATTAAACCAAAGTTTCGGTTTACAAAATCGCGGTCATTTAGAACAAATTCTCAGCCGAAAACGAGCATATTTAACGCAATATCAAAGTCGTTTTGAATTACTTCCAGGACAAACCGGAGCTTTATTTATTCTTAATGATAAATTAGTGGGGATTGAAATTACTCCAAATCAAACTTATTTTGAAGAAGTTTGGATGTCTTTGGTTTGCTTTTGTTACGGTGTTTCGGCTATGTATTTTGAAAAAGATGAGGTATCGGAACAAATCACTCCTTTTAATGCGAAAAATTTAGCTGAATTACGTCAGCAACTGGTAGAAAGCCGTCAGAAAATGTATGCTGAGGTTGAGAATAATTTAGCGAATACACCGTCTGAAAAGTTTGAAGTTATTAAACAAGAGAAATTTTTGGATTTAAGATTAAAAACTATTCAAGGTAATAACTTCGCTGGTGAATTTGTGGAAGAAGAAGGAAATTTAGTTTATGCTTCTGTGTTTACTAAATCTGATTATGCTTTGAGTCATTAAATTTCTCGTATTAATCCTAATTTATGGAGACGTTACAGTGTAACGTCTCTACATTCGTAATTCGTTTTATATGAAATTCTAAATTATGAATTATCTAAAATCACTTTGACAAAATATAAAAAGTATACTACAATGTAATACATAAGGAACTGAGTTAGGCAAAACATTCAGCCCCCCTGATACCAAATTTGGGAATACTGCTTTCTAGCGGTCTATGAATGTTATAGCGCTAACCACCCGTCCTTTTAAATTATTTAAATCTATCTATTCTTAATTTCTAATTTTTTCAATAGGAACTCAATTGGACTTATCATTTCATCCCCCGGATTCCAAATCCGGTCATACTGAATAGAAAGCAGTTTAAAAGAAATGCTTAGTGCTGATTACCTGTTCTACTCAATATTTATCAAATTCAAATTTCTAGATTTTATAATTTTATAGTTTTATTATCCTACAATAATCCACTTGCGTGCCCTAACGGTCAAGAGCTTACATACTTTAGTACTAAAGGAACTGTACCGTTATCGAAAGTAACGGGTGAGAAGCGAAAAAGACGCTGAGAACCACGAAGGTGGACTTTAAGAGTAGTTATTGTTTAAAGAATGTGTAACAACTCACCCTTATGAGTTCCTTTTGAGTGATGAACACTTTGCTCTGACGACTTGCACGTAGGTGATTTTTCAATTTTAAATATTATTAACGATACTTTTAATTCTGTAATCCATAAACTATAATTCTATATCTTTTGTTTTTGCTAGAAATCTAAATCAACGTATCCGTTTTGAAAAAATTTAAAATGGTATAAGCTTCGTGAAAACCGAAATCTGAAAACGTCCCTAAACCCGAAAATATGGAATTTGACTATTTTGGTCAAGATAATCGCGGAAATAATAATCGCCAAATCTTGCTAGCTAGCGGTTGGCGACCTTTTTATAGAGAATTAAACTGGGAATTTCTGTGGAATTTATTTTCTAACGATTCTCAAGAATTAAGACAAAAAACACTCAACTTAGCTAGTAGTCTAACTGAAACATTAGGAAGAAACCATTATGCTTGGTGGGCTAATTTAATGAGCCTTACTTCTGAAGATACCCGCTACGAATTTGAGAAGTATTGGAACTATATAACACCAGACCCGCTGACACCAGACCATCGTTATAAAGATGTTTTAAGTACTGAAACACCGCTAGTTCAATTTGTTAGCCGTAGCAGTATTCCAATTGATTATCTTTTAAATAGACTTCAAGAAATTACCGTTTTTCGAGTTCTGAATTTATTAAAAGTTCCTGATTTAATCACTCAATATCATCAAGAAAGAGACTTTTATTTACCGAGCGAAAAATTTCATAGCTGGGAACGATTAGAAGTTATTAATACCGTTTACGCTTATTGGAATCAATATGATGTTTGGCTGCAAATTGAACCTTATGAGAGAGGAAGAAGACAATATACTTTAATGGGAAAAAATCTATCACCATTAATAAATAAAGCAACTTACGATTTAGCAGTAATGTTGAGCGGATATCAAAGTCGCGTTGGTAAAATCAACACTCAGTTTGCGATTAACAGTTTTCCTAAAGATATCCAGGATTTTAGCGATAGCGTACAGCAAGCAGTTTTAAATCAAAGTCAGCTAGCTGTGTTAGTTCATGGTGAACCAGGTACGGGTAAAACTGTATGGACTCAAGCGCTAGCAAGAGAAGTTCTAGTACCTTTGGGGTACGTGATTTTTATATTAGACCATGATGCTATTTCTAACTTTGTTCCACCAAGTTATTTAGAAAGAATTTGCATTATCATCAACGAAGCTGATAATTTAGCTCAAGACCGTTCCAGTGAAGTAGCGCAATATAGCAATAAAACAGAGCATATTTTGAGTTTGTTTGATGGAACCTTATATCAAAGCGTGATTGAAGATTCTGGGTTTCAAATTAACCAGCGACTCGTTATATTAATGACCTGCAATACTACAGAAAGGTTGGATAAAGCAATGTTGCGTAAGGGTCGAATTGATTTGATGTATGAATTCACTCATAAATATGTTTAAAAATAGGGAAGAGGGAATAGGGAATAGGGAGAAGTGATAAGAGATAATAAAGAAGAGTCACTGACTTATAATAATGATGCGTAAAGCTAAATCTTGCGGAGTTTTTGTAATGAGAAAGCAACCTCAGAGAAGTTTTCTTTTGATGCTAAAACATCCTGGAGCTAAAAATATTTATGACGTCCCTAAAGGTCATATTGAATTTGGGGAAGATGAGGTTAGTTGTGCTTTTAGGGAATTATCCGAAGAAACAGGAATTTTAGCTCGGGATATTGATTTAGATACAAATTTTAGATATACCGATACTTATTTAACCAGATATAAACGATTCAAAGGTGAGAAAGTAGAGAAAACAGTAGTGATATTTTTAGGATGGCTAAAGCAAGATGTTAATTTAAAGCTTACCGAACACAGCGGTTATCAATGGGTAGATTGGAATCCACCTCATTTGATTCAAGATAAAATAATTAATCCTTTATTATTGCAGTTGGAAAGGTATTTATTTATTTAATATATTTAGCCAAAATATAATATCAACTATGAAACTTCATCGGTTTGAAGATGCAAGTCTTTTCTATCAACAGGTAAAAGATTATTTATTGCAAGATGAATTATTGCATAATTTACAGTTAGGAATAATTAAAAATTTAATCAATAACCCAGAGAATTGCAAAATTAAACCGTATTTATCAACAGTCGAAAGGGATGGAAATATTATTGCAGTCGCAATGATGACTATTCCTTACAACTTACTTTTGTCGGAGATAACAGATTTAACAGCAGTAGATATTATTGTTCAAGATTTACAGCAAAAGTACGAATCTCTAACGAATATAAATGCTCCAGTTACTGAATCAAAAGCTTTTGTTGAAAAATGGTGTTTTTCTACCGGTAAATCTTATCAGTTAAGAGCGCTGCGTATTTTTAAATTAGAAAAGGTTGAGCCAGCTTCTGTGGTTAAAGGTAATTTGAGATTAGCTAGGGAAGATGATAAACAACTTCTAATATCATGGCACGATGCTTTTAATTCTGAAGCATTGGGAAAGAAAAGTAGTGATTTAGATAGCGAAAGCTGGGTTGATAGAGTTTTACACAAACAAAAGGCTTATTTATGGGAAAATAAAATTCCGGTTTCAATTGCTTGCAGCACTCGCTCTACTCCTAATGGTGTTGGAATAAGTATGGTTTACACACCACCGGAACATCGAAAAAAAGGTTACGCAAGTGCTTGTGTTGCTGCTTTAAGTCAAACTTTGCTCAATCAAGGTTATAAATTCTGCTTTTTATTTACCGATTTGTCTAATCCAACTTCTAACAAGATTTATCAGCAAATTGGTTTTAAACCTATAGCTGATTGGAATAATTATTCTTTTTCTGATTAAAAGACAAGAATAGCCCTTTTTTATTATTTCAATTTTCAGAATGGTGCGTTACGACTAACGCAAGATTTCTTTTTTCTCTATTACCTTTCAAGCCGTAACCCAACCTACATTAAATTAGAATCTGTATCTAAATAATAAAAAACTAAAATTTCGTTTTAAAGCTTTGTAAAATTAATCGGATTTTATGGAATTTATATCAAAAATCTAAAATCAGCAAGTACAAGTCCCAACAGATTATATCAAAAAAAATTATAAAATTTTGACAAACTTCTTATACCAGCACTCTAAAAACGTATTTCCGTTAATTTAATGACAATATTTGCATTATTAATGATTTTATTCTCAATTAGAAAAATTTTCATTACTTTTCATTACTTTTCATTACAATATACGGTGTTAAATCCATAAATCAAATTTTAAAATATTGAGTTTTGTAAATTTATTTTTTTTTGATACTAGAATTATTTTGAAAAAGCAGTATTTCAACGCTTGAAAAATCGAATAGTTATTTCAAATCGAATGTGTACGAATAAATGTCGCAACAAAATAAAATTTAGTTAATACAGTTAACTTAATTTAAAGGATTAATTTATAGCATTACGTAACTAGGGGAAAGACATTAATAAGTAGTAAACATATAACCCATAACCTTTAACCTCATTGAGGTTCTTGAGGGATATTTAACCGTCTGCCAAATCGGTCGTAAACCAAAATATCCCACTGTCCGTTCAAAGTATATTCAAACGCAATTCTATTACCATCGGCACTAATCGTAGGATTGCGGACTTGTGCTTGTAAACTACCAGTTAAATTACGTGACTGACGAGTTTCCTTGTCATAAAGAAAAATATTGCTTCTTCCCGAACGGGATGCAGCAAACACAATGTATCTAGCATCTTGAGAAACAGAAGGATGAGTTGCGATCGCATCAAAAGAATTGAGTCCGGGTAGGTTACTCAAATTACGAGTGACCCTATCAAAAAGATAAACATCTTGGCTTCCGCGACGGTCGCTAGTGTAAACAATATATCGATTAGAAATTTGTGGATTTAATTCCGTAGAACCAGAATTAAGACCCCTACCACTATTGTCGAAAGGAAAGCTGACTATACGCGGTGAACCACAAGCAGTTAATAAACTCAAACTTGTAAATAAACAAATTGAAATTAATTTGGGCATGGGGAATAGTTAGGAGAGCGGAGGGAGCGGAGGGAGCAGAGGAAGCGGAGGGAGTATAGTATGAAGAAGAAATAAAGAAATAAATAAAATTCTTCCCCTGCCACCTCTGCCTCCTCTGCTTCCTCTGCCTCCCCTGCTCTTCCTACTCCGGAGGAGGACTAACAGGAAAACCATCGGGAATATCCAATTCTACATTCGGTCCTCTATCAAGAACTTCAATATCCCGCTGACCGCGAATAGTTGTTTCAAATACAACGTACCTTCCATCTGGACTAACGTTGGGATTTTTAACCGAACCGTTGTAATTCTGAGTCAGGATTTGCGACTTTCCGACGGCTCGGTCGTAAAGCCCAATTACTGGTCTTCCCCGGTCGCTAGTGCTATAAACAATGTAGCGTCCGCTGTAACTCAGACTGGGACTTTCCGCAATTGCATTACGTCGATTTAAACGCGGTGTAGGAATCAACTTTTGCTGCTCTAAATCGTACAATAATAATTGCTGGGTACTGCTGCGATTCGATACAAAAGCTAAAAAGCGACCGTTACCACTTAAAGCCGGTTGTTCCTCGGTATTACGAGTGTTTAATGAATTAGAACCAATAGGAACTTCGTTGTAACTACAAGACACTAGTAAACTAATCAAACAAAGACAAAGACTCCAACAAAATTTGAATTGGAGCCGAAATAAACCGTCCTTATTTTTCACCCGATATTATTTGCTAGCAATATCAATTCGGAGCTATTCGTCATCCAATTTTACTTCTGGTGGTTCGTCCTTCTCATCTTCTAAACGAACAATTGGGTTGTAATCTTCATAATCGGTAGGTATAACCTCATCCATTCCACCTCGTTCTCTTCTAGAATCTAAATCTCTTCTAGAATCTGCATCTCTTCTAGGACGACGTTTTCTTGAAGAAGTTCTTGGTTGTGAAATAATATCATCGTCGCTTCTTCGACGGGTGGGTCTATCAGGTCTATCACTACTGCGACGAGGTGTTCTTCTTTCTTCAGTGGGGGAATTATTATCCCAATCATCAGCAGGTGGACGGGGAGATGTATCCCAATCGCTTTTTTCCAGCCTTGATGTGCTGCGACTTGCATTACGCTTAGAACTAGAAATACGACGACGGGGTGGTCTATCGTCTTCAATTCTTTCTATATTAGTACGACGTTCCGGACGACGGGGTGCTGGGTCATCGTAGTATTCGCTCCGAGATGGACGACTGTCCCTACTTCCTCTTATTTGCGGACGAGAGGTGGGACGTTCATCTTCATAATATGGGTCGTAAGGTAAAGGGTCGCGGTCATAATCTTCGACCTCAGCACCATATCTACCACGGTCATCATAATCGTAGCGGTCGCTGACATCTCGGTCGCGGTCTACAATTGGAGTAGTCCGCTTGGCTTGTTGAGTCGCAATACCCCGTAAACGAATACTTTCATAAGCAAAATATACTGTAGTCCCAACCAAAAGCAATTGACCGAACTGTAAAATAGGGTCTAATCGCCAACCTTGGAAAATAAAAATAAAGCCACACAATAAACCGACAGCGGCAAAAAATATATCTTGGTCTCGCGAAAGTTCCGGACGTACAGTACGAAGAAAATATAGTCCGGCTCCAGCAATAGCTAGAAAAATTCCTAAAATACTAGCTGGGTTAGTCCCTATATTTACCTGAGCCAGAACGCTGGCTGAGTTCAGCCCATAAGTTAGCATTGTTCTTTATCCCGATATCAAAATCTATGTTAGCGATTCACAACTAAAATCGTTTAGCAGCAAGCTTGCCACAAATATAAAGACGCGAATTGTCTGACCCCGAACTGGAGTTATTCAATACCGCGTCTTTACATTGTTGCTTAAAGTTTACAAGACTGGGCGTTTCAATTAAGTATAACTTGCCCTCTGTATGAGAAATAGTTACAACCCACTCAAGTTAACAATTAGCTGACGATAAATTGTTTGTTACTTTATGAAACGCAGTCTCCTACATTTCCAAGCGAATCCTAAAAGCGTTGGATTTTATCTCTTTGGCTAATAAAAATTAAGAAGACTGTTGCAGGGATAACAACAATTGCGCTACCCACAGCCAAGCTCCAAAGAAAATTTGCTAAAGAGGGAGTCATAGTTACAACCTTTAATTACATAATATCTCTACTATCTTAATACCATGAAATCAAATGTAATAAGCCTTAATCTTTAATAGCTAGGAAAGTAGCAAGTAGCAAGTAGTAAGTAGCAAGTAAGAATTAAGGAGTAGGAATTAGGGAATAGGGAGTGGGGGGAAATTATAGAGGTATTCTCGGAACGGTATAGAAGTAGCTTATTAATTCCAATGCAGCTTAAACAAATTTCCAGAAATAAACCGAGGCTATATAAGTGATATGCTTCCAAAACCTTGCTACTTACTACTCCCTATTTCCTAATTAAAATTTTCAGAACCGACCTACTTAGTTAAAGATAAAATAGTATAAAGACTTTACAAATCTTAAATTTTTCTCTCAGACAAACTGTAAGTTCTAACCATGAGTACCCTTAACATTACCAACTTGATTCTCAGCCTTGTCCTGGGATTGATGACCTTCTTGTTTATTTTCCGAATTATCTTAACTTGGTATCCCCAAGCCGAACTGAATCGTTTTCCTTTTAATATAATTGCTTTACCTACCGAACCATTTTTAGTGGTATTGCGAAAAATAGTACCTCCTATCGGTGGTGTAGATATTACGCCGATTATTTGCGTAGGAATATTCAGTTTGGCACGGGAAATTCTATTGGGTCAGCAAGGACTGCTGACCATGTTGGCTCGTACCAGCTAAGCTGTTCGTAGTTGCGCTCATAGCGCCAAAATTTGTTTTTTTTACACTAGTAAACAGCTATTTCTCTAAAGAGAATTACTGATTTCCTGGATAAAATTGGTATAGACATTTCCTTCCAGAAACTGAGGAATATCCATCACCTTTTGATGAAAACCAACGGTTGTAGTCAATCCTGTGATAGCACATTCTCTCAAAGCGCGTTTCATGCGATTAATTGCAGTAGGACGGTCGGGACCCCAAACAATTAACTTGGCGATTAAGGAATCGTAGTAAGGAGGTATTTGGTAATCGGTGTAAATGTGAGAATCAATCCGAACTCCGGGACCTCCAGGTGGGAGATAACCGCTGATTCGTCCGGGACAGGGACGAAAATCATGGTCGGGGTCTTCAGCATTAATGCGACATTCTATTGCATGACCTCGTAAATTAACTTTGTCTTGAGTAACGCTGAGTTTTTCTCCCATCGCAACACGAATTTGTTCGGCTACTAAATCAATTCCAGTAATCATTTCCGTGACGGGATGCTCAACCTGAATTCTGGTATTCATTTCCATAAAGTAGAAATCACCAGATTTGTCAAGCAAAAATTCCACCGTACCCGCACCAGTGTAATTAATATACTTAGCTGCTCTTACAGCAGCTTCTCCCATTTTCTGCCGTAAATCTTCACTGAGTGCGGGACTTGGAGCTTCTTCTAAAAGTTTTTGATTGCGTCGCTGAATCGAACAATCGCGTTCCCCAAGATGAATCACATTTCCATGATTGTCAGCTAAAATCTGAAACTCGATATGACGGGGACGTTCGATAAATTTTTCCAGATAAACCCCTCCATTTCCAAATGCAGCTTCAGCTTCTCCCTGTGCTGCTCGGTAAGACTTAGTAAATTCTTCTTCCGAACGAACTAATCGCATACCTCTTCCACCACCACCAGCGGTAGCTTTAATCATCACTGGGTAGCCAATATCCGCAGCAACCTTTAATCCTTGTTCTTCAGAATTAAGTAAACCATCACTACCAGGTACAGTAGGGACACCAGCTTTTTGCATCGTTTCCTTCGCAGTAGATTTATCTCCCATAGAGCGAATTGCTTCCGGAGATGCACCAATAAAAGCAATATGATGGTCGGCACAAATTTCTGCAAAACGAGCATTTTCAGCCAGAAATCCATAGCCTGGGTGAATTGCTGAAGCATTGCGCGTTAAAGCTGCTGCAATAATATTAGGAATATTTAAATATGATTTACTGCTTGCAGCGTCCCCGATACAAACTGCTTCATCAGCAAGCTGTACGTGCAAAGCATCGCGGTCAATATTTGAATGTACTGCAACAGTCGCAATTCCCATTTCCTCACAAGCACGGAGAACGCGAAGTGCTATTTCCCCTCTATTAGCAATTAATATTTTGTCAAAATTCATCTTCGTAATTTCTATATCGTTGCTGATTTATTGACATCCGAAAGGTCAAATAAGCGAAAAAAACTTTTGTTTTATTGGCAAAACCCTCGGCTATAATGAACTACCCATAAGGCATTTTAAATAGATTGTTTGCATAAGTTGACGTAACCATTATTAAGAAATAACACTGCCAGGTTAACAATTATACGTATCTTTTTTGAATACAAGACATACATTGTTCATGCATTTACATTGTTGTGGTAGTAGCCGTTATTAATATGACTTGAGTTACATTTAATTTCTGTCAGCCACTTATCTCAATCTAGGAATTAGGTCAGCCAAGACAATTATTTTTCTTAAAAACAACAAATTCTTACTATATTATTTTTGTTATGCTATACTTCCTAACTAGATAAATAAAAATCACCTGCGGATGTGGCGGAATTGGTATACGCGCACGCTTGAGGGGCGTGTGGTTTCGACCTTGCGAGTTCGAGTCTCGCCATCCGCACTTTTTTCATAGGTAATGGGGAATAGGGCATTGGGCATCGGAAATAATTATCAGGGTAAAACTCAAAATTTAAAATTGTTCCTATTCCCTATCTCCCATTACCCATCTGATATTTTGTGCTTTGATAGAAGTAGGTAAAGTATTGTAAAGAACAGAGCATTGACTGCAACTTTTTCAGAGAAGGAAGATTTGAGTTTACCTTGTTCGTGGTATCGATTGAATGCTATCTGGCAAGGTGGAGAAGAGGTAATTCAACAAGGTTTACCTCACGATAGGCTAGCTCCGAGTTGGCAGTTATTGCTGTTGGGTGATGGTTCTCCGACGCGACATTTGAAATTGCTGAGTTGCGAACCAACGGAAGTAGACGTTATCGATATGTCGTTGATTGGCATGGATTCTGATAATGCTCCGGATTTGATACAGGTTGTACCGGGACCGAGACTGAGGAGACAAGTTTGGTTGCGTACTCCTAGCGGTCAAAGATTAGCTTATGCTGCTTCTTGGTGGGAAGCATCTCATGTAGATGAATATTTACAAAATCGTTCGTTACCAATTTGGGCGAGTTTAGCGCGTCTTCGTACCGAGTTGTATCGAGATATTCAAGGAATTTATTACGGTAATTCTCCAGCTTTGGAATTAGGATTTAATCAAAAAGGTCCTTTCTGGGGACGACACTATTTATTTTGGCATCATGGACAGCCTTTGACGTTGATTTATGAGGTATTTTCCCCCTATTTGACTAAATATTTGGGCGATGCCAAAGTTTAAGTGATAAAGCTGGGATTAGAAGCTAAAACAATAATAAAATTAATCATAAATTACGTCTTATGTGAATTAGTCGCTCAAACCATTATTCTCAGGTTGATAAATTAAAAATAGAGATTTCAGCGAGCTTCAAAACCCTTGTAAAATAAGAGCAATTTTTAATTCGCATTAGGCGTAAATTATAAAATTTAATTTTTCCCATGTATTTTTTGTGTGGGAATTATTTTTGTATTTATTTAGGGGGTCGTACCCCTGCTTCAATTATTTTGGATAAGCGATAAAAGTAATAACCAATGCTAAGACAGTAGAATAGTTTTCCTTGGTGAGTTTATAACTCAAAAAATATCTCTAGTGACGGAAAGCTTTGGTAGAAAAACAAATTATTTGAAATGCCAAAATTTCCCGAAACTATCAAGTTTGTATGGAAGCTTGTGTAAGTTGTAATGTTAATTAATAAGGCTTGAAAAGATTGTTAGGGTTTTGTGCTATACACAAATAGTGTTTCTTTATGTTAAAAAAATAATATCTCAATCACAACAGTACGAAACAGTGAAAACAATATTGGACGATAATTGCACACTATAGAATATCATCTTGTGTTAATCGTAAAGCTTACAAACTGCTCGCTATATGTGATAAATAGTTTTATCTCACAGGTTTTGAAGAATGATAGTTATAGATTGTAATAGTAGTGTTAAACTTGCAGCACGAGGTGGATTCACTTGTGAAATTACCACAGTAGAGAGAAACAATAGAATATTAGTAATTTAAACTACATTTTTTGTAGTTCAATACAGAGGAAACCTGCAAACTAATAATGGTAAGCAGAATTTGATAGATTAATTTTCGAGCGTGTAATCAGCAACCCTAGATATTAAAAATAATTTTTGGTTAGCTGTACCAATAAAGTAATTGAAAAGTTCGGTTTATGAGGTATTGGTTTCAATGACACTGCCTGTCGTGTCTATTTCTGGTAAGAAAAAGAAGAAACCGTCTTTAGTGTTGACGCTTTCTGGAGCGGGTTTATTAATTGGTGGTGGAATTGCAGCTTATTGGCTTTTGACTCAGGGAAAACCCTTATCCAGAGACATGCCTGTAGGTGCTAATATTATTCCCCAGGATGCCCTATTTACGGTTTCTTTGAGTACGGATTCTAGTCAATGGGAAAAGTTGCGTTCTTTTGGAACTAAGACAAGTCAAGCCGTATTGGATAAAAATTTAATTCAACTACGCGACCGTTTTTTGGCTAAGGAAGGTTTTGATTTTAAAACAGATGTAAGTCCTTGGGTCGGAGACCAGGTAACTATTGCGATTTTAGCTCCTAAAACCCCAGTTACCGCATCTAAACCAGTCGCTAGCGATGGAAAATTAGCTACTGTAGAGCAGTCGCTGGTGATGGTTTTACCAATTAAGAACCAAAATAAAATTCAAACTGCTTTTGCTCAGCCTAAAGCTTTGAAAGGGAAGTGGGTTGACCGGGAGTATGAAGGGATTACGATTAAGGATGGAGTTACAAAGTCGGGAGAAAAATTATCTACAGCAATTATAGAAAACCGTTTTTTAGTGATTGCAGATAATCCTAAAGCTACAGAAAGAACTATTAAAGCTTATAAGGGTAAAGCGACTTTGGCATCAAGTAGCGGTTTTGCCAAGCACTTACCTAAAATAGCTACTTATCAGCCTTTAGCTCAATTTTATGTTAATGTCCCCTCTGCGGCTCAAATCGCAAGTGCAACTTCTGCTAAACGTCGTTTACCAGCACAAGTTTTATCACAGCTAAAAAATAATCAAGGTTTAGCAGGAACTATCAGTTTGGATTCCCAAGGAGTGCGTTTAAAAGGAGTTTCTTGGTTGAAGCCTAATAGCAGACGAGTTTTAGCGGTAGAGAGTAAAGCTAATACTATGACAACTCGTTTACCAGCAGAAACTTTGATGATGTTTTCTGGTGGGAACCTGCGTAGATTATGGGCTGATTATGTATTAACTTCTCAGAAAAATCCTCTTTCTCCGATTAAACCAGAAAAGTTTAGGAGTGGATTTAAGGATTATTTGGGTCTGGATTTGGACCGAGATTTGCTTAGCTGGATGGGAGGGGAATTTGCTGTATCTGTGGTTCCCCAAGTTCCAAATAAAGATTTTCCTCAAGACGTTCGAGCAGCTTTAGTATTTATGGTGCAAACTAACGATAAACGTAAAGCTGAAGCATCTTTGAAGCAGTTAGATGACGCGATGAGAAATCAGTACCAATTCACAATTAAAGAAGATAAAGTCGGTGAGATACCTGTAACTAGATGGATTGGTCCTTCTGGTACTTTAACTGCTACTCACGGTTGGTTGGATGAAAATATTGCTTTTCTAAGCTTGGGAACTCCCATAACCGATAAAATTATTCCCAAACCAAAAAATATTTTAGCTAATGCTGCTTCATTTCAGAAAGCGGTACCATCGGAGCTTAATCCTACAAATACTCAGTTTTTCCTGGATATGGAAGGTACTGCGACAAGTATGTCTATTGCTGCTTTGTTTCCAGAACAGCAAAGTTTTCTTAATGCTTTAAATTCAGTTGGTGTAACAAGTTCTGTTACCGATAGTCGTACTACTCGTTATGATATTTTGTTGAAGTTAAAGCAAGGTGAGAAACCTCAAGAACTTCCCGAACCTGAAGCAAAGAGCGAATAAATAATTCGTAATTCGTAATTAGGCTTTGTAATGGGGCTGTTACCCCAACACAAAACAAACAACCCGTAACAGATGGGGTTTTAAATCCCGATTGATTTATAGATAAAGGTTGTGGAGACGTAAAATTTTAGCGGAAATTGCGGTCTTGGGGAGCCATTGCGGTTTTGGGGGTCTCCCCCATGAGCAAATGGCGTTGGTTTCCCCCCGTTCACCCGGAGGGTGCGGCTCAGTTTGGGGGAAGAATATCTTCCCCCCAACTTCTCTCCAAGAGCAAATTTTCAAGAGACGTCTCTACATGATTGCGAGAAAAAAATCGTGAAAATTAACGGGAAAATTAATACAGTTGATTATCAGAAAAAGCGAAAATCTTGAATAATTACGACCTTTTCTACATAAGGGTTTCAAAAAAAGTAAGATAAAAAATTATAGTCCTGCTTATTTATTCTATTGGGGGAGAACACTTTTATGGATTTAGTCGTACTCCAGAATTGGCTTGATAACACTTCGTTCTTGGTTCTGTTTCTGACGATGTTGATTTATTGGGTGGGAGCAGCTTTTCCTAAGCTACCAATATTGGCTGGTTTGGGAACTGCGGGAATGGCGATCGCCAATTTGTGTATGGCGGCTTTACTCGGTGCAAGATGGTTGGAAGGTGGATATTTCCCGCTCAGCAATTTATATGAATCTTTGTTTTTCTTGGCTTGGGGAATCACTACCATTCATTTAATTGCTGAATACAGCAGTCGTAGTCGGTTGGTAGGAGTTGCAACTGCTCCGGTTGCAATGGGAATTACCGCTTTTGCAGCTTTAACACTTCCCGACCAAATGCAGGTGTCCGAACCATTAGTACCAGCATTGAAATCAAACTGGTTAATGATGCATGTCAGCGTGATGATGTTGAGTTATTCAGCTTTGATGGTGGGTTCTTTAGTCGCAGTCGCATTTTTGATAGTTACCAAAGGTCAACCGGTACAGCTTCAAGGTAGTTCCGTGGGTAACGGTGGCTATCGTACAAATGGTTATCGTTTACATAAAGCTGGTGAATTGGTTGCAGAACCCAATGCATTGGCTTTTGAAAATAATGGTTTTTCTCCCGTTCAAAGCAGTAGTAATGGTAAAGCAGCTACAGCAGTTGCAGCTCGGATAGAAACTTCTCAATCAAATATTGCATTAGGAGAAACCCTTTCTCCTCAGCGATTAAGTCTTGCAGAAACCTTAGATAATATTAGTTACCGTATTATTGGGTTGGGTTTTCCGCTCTTGACAATTGGCATTATAGCTGGTGCAGTTTGGGCTAATGAAGCATGGGGTTCATATTGGAGTTGGGACCCGAAAGAAACCTGGGCTTTGATTTGCTGGTTGGTATTTGCAGCTTATCTTCATGCAAGAATTACTCGCGGTTGGCAAGGTCGTCGTCCGGCTATTTTGGCAGCGACCGGATTTGTTGCGGTTTGGGTGTGTTATTTAGGTGTAAATCTTTTGGGTAAAGGTTTACATTCTTATGGGTGGTTCTTTTAATTGATTTTGTGGTTGATTAATTTAGGGATTGATTAATTTGGGCGGTTGAAACCGCGTCTAAACAAAGCGAAACCCGTCTCCACGGGTTTAATAAAACAATTTTAAATGCTCTTTTCCAGTAGTTGGGAAAGAGTTTTTTTAATAGAAGTAAAGAAAATTGTATTTGGGTTGTTAGCGTCAGCGTTGCGAAGCAATACGAAGTGAAAGCGGAGCTTGTCACTCAATCTAACACCACATAGCAGTTTTCAGTTGATTCTAATGCACTTTAAACTTTACCCTTACCCTCTCCTTATTAAGTATTAATAAGAGGTTAAGGTTTATCTGTTATTCAATTCAGATGAAAAACGCTATAAACAAGCTTTGAACAGTATTAATAAATAATCAAATGTGT
>JBCBHT010000022.1:0-21185 GCA_038525335.1 Cyanobacteria bacterium J06621_15
AAATACTCTTTTGCTGCCATTAAAACAACGTATTATATTCATCTTTGACGGCTTAGAAGATATTTTTCCGAATATTGCATCTAATAAGCAAGAAAAAATTGCTTTAAAATCATTAATCTATGATTTACCATCAAGACTTTCAGAGATTCGAGAATTAAATATTGGGGTGATAATTTTTTTACGCCGCGATTTTCTCCGCTACACTATTACACAAAACTTGAAACAGTTTGAAAACTCTTATCGCGCTTACGATTTATCTTGGAACCAAGATTATTTTCTAAGATTAGTATTTTGGATTTGCGGACAAGCAGAAGTTATTAATGCAAATAAAGAAAATATTCAAACTTTGAGTGGAGAAGAAATTAAAGAGAAGTTAGAGAAATTATGGGGTAAAAGACTTGGTTCTGATAAATATAAGGAAGCTTATACTGCTTCTTGGGTATATGCTGCTTTGACAGATTTTAATGGCAGACTTCAGGCTAGGGATATTGTTAGATTGTTATATCATGCAGCAGATATTACTGTAAATAAATCCCAAGAAGTACAATTTACAAAATGGTCTACAAGTCGGCTTTTACCCCCTCAAGCTATCCGTCGCTCGCTTCAACCATGCAGTAAAGCTAAAGTGGATGAAGCTAAAGAAGAGTATATTCTTTTTAAAAGATGGGTTGAAGATACATTACGAGAATATTCTCCTGCTGAGCGACGAATTCCTTTTGACGTACAACAGTTTAATATGGAGCCACAAACTGTAAGAACTTTAGAAGAAATGGGGGTAATTTACGAAGATAAGGAAAAAGAGGATTCAGCACGTTTTTATATGCCAGAAATCTTTCGCGAAGGTTTAAACTTTTCAGCAAAAGGAGCGCGTCCTCGTGTATTAGCTTTAAAGCGTAAGATATTAGGAAGAGGGATATTATAATAGGTAAGGATAGCTAAATTATTTCATAAGAAGGCAATTTAGTACCAAAAATCACCCTCTTCCAAAAACTATTTTCCTCAATTCAACTAAATTCAATAGTGTCAACAAAATCTAAAATCATTTGCTTAAGAGCAACTGCTTCTTGCTTCATAAAGTTAACAGTTCTACCATCTAAAAATGTACGCTGACCGCTGATTATATAAAGGAAGTCACTATTAATAAATGCTATCAATCCTCTATAAGCATCCAATCTTGTCGCGGTTCCGTTATTTCCTGTCTTGTGAATTCTCGAACCTTCAGGCATATAAAGTAACATAAAGTAAGAACCTTCCAAGATTCTTGTCATATATTCGTCATATTCGATTTGCGCTTCAGGTAAGTTCGTGATTATTTCTTCAGGAATATAATAATTTGTAAGAGTAGATTTTAAATATTCTTCTCGTCCAATAACTTCTATTTCCTTTATTTTTTTGGAAGGTAATGTATAATAATCTATTTTCAAAAGAGTTCCTTCATCATCAGAAAAACTCACCGTACCTTCTTGACTTTGAACTTTACCACCTTGATGAGGGTCTACTGGAATTGGAACTGTAAAATTACCTAATGGTGAATCATATTCCTCTATATTAAAAGCGATATCAACTATTGTTTCGTCTTCATCTTCAAGTAAGTCCTCTAGTTCTGCTTCGTGAAAAACCGAAATTACTTCTTCTTTGATTTCTTCTGCTTCTTGATTATTAATTTCTAAAGCTATCTGTAAACTTTTTAATAAATGATTGTGTGCTTGGGGAATCAGCATTTCTTCTTCATCTAAAACTATACTTACTCCCGCAGCAAAAGCATCTTTTAAATATTCATCATCTAATTGTTTCTTTGCAGAGTTAAATAGTGCCCCTGCTCCATTTTTTTCGCCTAAATTGAGAAGTTTATCAATTATTTCTAATAAATCTTCATCCGAGTATTCTTCAAAAATCTCGAATCTCCAAAGTATATCAACCAAAAATTCTACATCAACATCTTCAAAAGAAGAATCAGCGGATGCAGTAAGAATAGCAATTGCAGCTACTGCTTCTTGGGAACTAAGCGACTCGTTTAATATTCCTCGTGATTTAAAAATGTCATCGTATTTGTCCATTGTTGTTGCCTCCATGCATAATTTTTAAGTACAGAGAAAAAGTGGCAGTAGCAAATTAACTTGTAGTAGAAAATGTTAATTAGGTAAGTAAAAAATTATATTATTGATTAGAATTTATAAAAATACAGTAAAAAAACAGCAGTATTAAATCATATATAATTAAGATATTACTAGGATAAGTTGTTCTATCTTAAAATTATAAACATTAATAATTATAAAAAATTAATAAATGTGAAAGCAGGTATAGCAAATTTAAAGATTTGTAATTTAACCTTTTAACTTGCTACAAATGTTTTGTTAACTTCTACTTTTATTTGATAGGTATTTATTAGTAAGTGAACCAGATTTTTAACCCTAAATAGGTAAGAGGATAGAAAACATAAAGCAGTTAGAAGACCTTAGAGCAAATTTATGTTCTGTTACATAGCAGGATGTATTTGTACTGAATTACTTGTAATTACAAAATTTTGACATTTTATAATTTATTTATTATCTCATCAGACGGTTCATGGCTGATGGTAAATCCCCATCGCCATGAAACATGAGTATTTTGGTTTGGAATTAACTAGACTGTTCCAAATACTGATTAATATCTTCTACAATTCGAGTTAATTCGGCTTCTGTCGTCAAGCGGATAGTAGCATCACGCACGGTCAGTAAAACCTTTGCAGCGAAAGGACTAGGCCAAATATTAGGGTTGCAAAAAATTTCCAGAAATACTTCTCCCGTATGACGATATTCCATTGAGGATTGAGGGTTTGGTTTTCCTCCACCACTGGCATTTTTGGCTGCAACCGCTTTAAGTTTCTGCATCAGTTCATCTATCGCTGCTTTCAATTCCCCTGCTGCTGTGGGTGAAAAGCTAAAAGATACAGAACCTTCAACTAAGTTAAGTGTCAAATGATTTGCAGACATTATTTATCAAATTTATCAAAACATATTGCTCTTTTATTTTCCCTCTATATGGGGCATCTTATGCCCGGAATATTTTCTGATAGTCATTCCAATTAATCTCGGTAGCTATTTTATTTAAAATTACTTTCAATAAGCTGGTTATTGCCTGCAATTTATAAGCCATATATTATTGAATGTGTAGCACTTTCATAGACTTTATTGCTATCATCAGCTTTACTGTACAAGGAAGAATACTAGACATAAAAAGCACTTAATGGCTATAGACAATCGCGCAAAAGTAAGAAAGGTTTTAATCATTACTTTACTGCTTAATTTATTTGTGATGAGCTTAAAAGCATCGGTCGGGATTGTAACGGGTTCTTTGAGTTTAGTAGCAGATGCTTTACACAGCGTTACGGATAGTGCAAATAATATTTTAGGATTATTACCAATCAATTTTCTTCTCCATTACCTGATAGAAAACGGGAGCATCCCAATTTTGCAAAATTAAGATTGTGGTCGTCATTGCGAACGAAGTGAAGCAATCTCAAAGTCTTGCGATTGCGTCGTTCCACTTCGTTCCACTCGCAATGACAAATAATGTTTTTACACATTTGGGATGCTCCCTAGAAAACATCCTTACGGGCACCAAAAATTTGAAGCTGTAGGGGTTTTAGGAATTGCTGCTTTCTTTGCTATTGCTTGTTTTGAAATTCTTCAAGGTGCGATTGAACGAATTATTCAAGGAGGTAAACCTATTACGATTTCAGCCCCACAATTATGGTTATTACTATTAGTATTAGGTATAAATATTTTTGTAGCTTTTTATGAAAGAGGGGTTGGTAAACGAGTTAATACCCAATATTAATTGCTGATGCCCATCATACTATGAGCGATGTCTGGGTGACTATTTCCGTTATGGTGGGTTTAATTGGTGTTTGGTTAGGTTATCAGTGGCTAGATTTAGTTCTGGGTTTTCCTGTTGCTTTGATGGTCTTTTTAAGCGGATGGACAGTAATCAAAGAAAATTTACCTTGGTTAGTAGATGAAATGGCAATTGCTCCAGAAACTATTAATGACATTGCTTTGCAAGTTCCTGGTGTAATTAATTGTCATTACATTGCTTCTCGCGGAATTGTCGGTCGCCAAGTTTTTATTGAAATGCATCTAGTCGTTGAAGCTCAAGATTTAGAAACATCCCATCTTATTACAGAAGCAGTGGAATCTCTTTTAGAAGAAAAGTTTAGCCCAGTAAGAGTTTTGATTCAGATTGAACCACTTGCTTATAAGTCAAATAAGATTAGCTTTTGAATATCGATTAATAAAATTTTCATGAAAAAAGAAGTAGAGTTAGAAGTTAGGACTTGGTAATTGTTAATTGGTAGTTCCTAACTTTTCCCAATCAAAAATCCAAAATCCTTAATTCCTAACTCCTAATTCCTAACTCCTAACTGTCTTTACTCCCACTCAATAGTTCCAGGGGGCTTGGATGTTATATCAAAGGCTACTCTATTCACACCTTTTACTTCGTTGACGATTCGATTGGAAATTACTTCGAGAACATCGTAAGGTACTCTAGCCCAATCTGCGGTCATTCCATCTTCACTGGTGACTATCCGTAAAACTATGGGATAAGCATAAGTTCTTTGGTCGCCCATTACGCCAACGCTGCGAATTGGTAGCAATACTGCAAAAGCTTGCCAATACTCGCTATACAGGTCATGACGATTTATTTCTTGCCGTACTATTAGGTCAGCATCTCGTAAAATATTTAACCTTTCTGCGGTTACTTCTCCAATAATACGAATTGCTAATCCTGGACCTGGAAAAGGTTGACGCTGGACAATTTCTTGAGGTAAACCTACACTACGTCCTACTTTACGAACTTCGTCTTTAAAAAGCTTTCTTAAAGGTTCTACTAATTTAAAACGTAAGTCTTTGGGTAAACCACCAACGTTGTGATGGCTTTTAATTTTTACTGCTACTCGTTCTCCAGTTTGTGGGTCAACATTGGTATCTGCCGATTCTATGACATCAGGATATAAAGTTCCTTGGGCTAGATAATCGAAAGGACCAAGTTCTTTTGATGTCTTTTCAAATGCTTTAATAAATTCATGTCCGATAATTCGGCGTTTT
The DNA here is from genome assembly GCA_038525335.1 of Cyanobacteria bacterium J06621_15. Classification (GTDB taxonomy): domain Bacteria; phylum Cyanobacteriota; class Cyanobacteriia; order Cyanobacteriales; family Nostocaceae; genus Rivularia. Next base: position 5,088 of record JBCBHT010000022.1, read on the forward strand.
TCCTCAGGGTCGGTAACTCCACTCAAAGCTCCGATAAAACGTTCGCGAGCATTGACATACTCAACAGGAATATGAAACTGCTCTGAAAACAACTTAACTAAACGTTCTGGCTCCAGCTTCCGCATGAAACCTTGGTCGATGAAAACACAAGTTAACTGGTCTCCAATTGCTTTGTGCAGCAAAAACGCTAGGGTCGAAGAATCAACTCCTCCACTCAGTGCTAAAAGTACTCTTTTGTCGCCAACTTTAGCGCGAATTTCACGGATGGATTCTTCTACAAAAGCATCAGTTGTCCAGGTCGGTTCGCTTTTACAGATTTCATGCACAAAACTACGAATCAAAGACAATCCACCGATAGAATGCACTACCTCTGGATGAAACTGGACTCCATAAAGTTTCTTCTCATGATTAGCAATTGCAGCACAAGGAGTATTAGCTGTATGTGCGAGTAATTCAAAACCAGAAGGCATTTTTATTACCGAATCACCATGACTCATCCACATGGTGGTACCATCTTCAACGTCAGTAAGTAAGCTCTTTGAATCATCGATATGCAAAGCAGCCTTACCATACTCTCCTCGTTCGGACTTTTGAACTTCTCCACCGAGTTGCTGCACCATTAACTGCATCCCGTAACATACACCCAAAATTGGGATTCCTAAATGCCAGATTTCAGGGTCGCAATGGGGAGCTTTAGTGTCATAAACTGAACTCGGTCCACCTGAGAGAATGATTCCCTTGGGATTAAGTTGACGAAGTTGTTCAGCCGTAGTGCGATAGGGAAGGACTTCAGAATAAACTTGTGTTTCGCGAATTCTACGAGCGATAAGTTCGGAATATTGAGAACCAAAGTCAAGAATCGCAATCATTTGACGGTTAAGTGGTCTTTGTACTTCTACTGTTTGAGCTTGGGGAGCATCTTTAGTTAGTAGAGTCACCGCTGTTTTCATAATGGGGAAAGTGTGAGAGTAAGGATTTACGATAGCTTCCGATGCAGGTAAATACCACAAAGGCTAGCTGTATCCAGCAAGATTCTTTAACGACTTTCACATCAAGCGCAATTTCTATACATGCACCTGCTGAGCTTCTTATATTTATAAATGCTATTAAGATTAAAAAGTTACCTTAAACTGGCTCGAAAAAGATATATTTATTGATTTGAATTTCTTATGTTTATTTTTATAAACTTATCACAACTTAGGCAATATAGGTAAAAGCAATATTGTTTTTTTACGAAGCACTGTAATCGTGAAGTTTCCGCGATGCTTGTATTATTAGGTAGTAAACGGGATTTGGAGCAAAATCATTAAAAAAAGCTAGCAATCAGATAAAAAAGTTTATATCTTCCCTAAGATACTTTATGCAATATATCAACCCAGAAGAGGAGTATTATCTCTTCTATAAACATAAATATAATATATAACTGTAGATTTTATATTTGCCTAGAGAATTTTAAATTTTTTACACACCAGCTTCTGCAAGTAAGTTCGCGATGGCTTCTGTAGAAAGCCCTTGCTCAATATATTGAGGTGATTCTGGATTTAATGGACCATTTAATCGGTCAAGGCTAATCAATCTAGCTTCTTCAGGAATAACTGGAATATCTGGGTCGAAAGCAGTAGGACGCATTAAAGAACTAGAAAATCCTCTAAAAATAGCAACCTCATCTCTTTCATCGCCTATTTCCACGGTCACTAACAAGACTTCTTGAGGACGTTTAATGGTGTATTGCTCTAGTCGCTTATTAATTGAATTAGACATAGGGAATTGGGGGATTGGTAATTGGGCATGGGGCATGGGGCATGGGATAATAGGTTAGGAGTTAGGAATTAGGAGTTAGGAATAGAAATTTTCTACTCCCAATGCCCAATGCCCAATGCCCAATTCCCAGTTCCCTATTCCTTATTACTGCGGTGCTGCTGTACGTCCTTGTTTTCCGAGTTTAAAGATAACGAAGTATCCGAGACATAGAACGTAAAATATTAAGCCTAAGATGCCTAAAAAGCCTAAGAATCCATTATTGGTATTGGGATGAAAATACTCTTTAAATAATAATGGGGCTTCCAACCAAACTTTACAGTTAGGAGTCTTGAGAATGGTTTCAGAAAAGGCACAACCTAAGAAAGGAATAGTAAAAATGGCTCCTAAAGCACAGTAAATGCTTGTAGCCCAGCGCCAAGATGTAAAAACAAACTTCAGTGGACCGTCGGAACCGTATTCAATTTCATCATTCAAATCTACCCAGAACCATAATGAAATTGGGATTAAGATACGTGCCATCAATGATGAAATAAAACTTACCCCAAAACCGCCAATCATCAAGTAAACCGTAATTACGAGTAAACTTGAGACTCGCCAGTAAATTGTTAACAGACGCTGGATTCCATCAGCTTTTTGAACAAATGCCCAAATAAGTAAAACCAAGGGAATCAAGACCGTAAACAAGACTGCTAAGCGGTAGTCCATCCAAACTAACGAGCGAAACCAAACATCATTCATAATTTTTCCAACATATAATCAAAAACTTTAACCAAGAAAGCTTAAATTTAAAAGTAAAGTATCTAAAATATAGTATCTAAAATATTTATATGCGAATGTTTAAATAATTTTAGATAATAATTTAAAATAGGACTCACACATCACCTCCTTTATAGTAGGTACTGCGTAAGTCCTAAATTAGTTAAAATTGTACTTGAAAAAGTTCCACGCTTATTACCTCATGCTTATGGAACTTTGGAAGATTAACATGTTAATTTCTAAGTTCTTAACATTTTAAACTTTTGTAAGTCTAAAAACGATTATTTTGAGCATGAGGTACAAATAATACGGTTAAATGAATTGTTTGCGTGGAAAACAAGACAGATTTAACAACTAAATTGATTTTTAGTCGTCATAAACTCTGCACTCATCAGCATCGGGATTTTCATCACAGTACTTCTCTAAAGAGTTTTTGGGCTTTGATTGACGTTGGTGAGAAGCTTCTGCTTGTAATTCTTCTACTGCATCCCAAGCAGCAGCGCATTCTGCGGAGTTACTACCTTCAGTATCGCAGACGGTGCGTGCTTCTTGAAGTTCTTCCTGAATTTTGTCTTGGATGTCGCTCATAGTTTTTGTTGTGTTAATTGTTGTTAATACTAGTATAGAAAAAGTTCGACAAAGACTGTTTGACGGTACAAACCATCTTAACCACTAAGCATGTTGTATAACACGCAGGTAGTAGTATTCAATATCAAGATACAGCAAATATTCTTGTGTATAGAGTCTTCAACTTAAACTTTTAAGATTTTTACCATTACTTTGACTAGAATCCATGGAAACAAGTATTAGATTAGAATAATTACTTCTTTCTAGGATTGACTGATACTAAAAAAATAGAACTATAGAAGTAGTCAACTACTTTAAGATGCAATTAATAGTTTGATGCATACAAAAGTAAAAAGTATTAGCTTAAATATATAAAAATATAAAAATAATTTATGGCAGACCAAATGCAGTGGAGTAACGCTTTATCAACCCGTCCCTCTCTTGAAGCAGCGATTTCCGAAGTTGTGGAACAAGCTGTAGGGAGGTTATCGAAGAAAGCAAATTTAGGAATCGCATTTATTTCGTCTGCTTTTACGAGCGAGTATTCGAGGTTTTTACCTTTACTCGCAGAGGAATTAGATGTACCTGTACTAATTGGCTGTAGCGGTGGTGGTGTAGTAGGTACAAGCGGTAGTGGGGAAGCTCAAGAATTTGAAGACGAAGCAGCTTTATCGCTGACATTAGCTTATCTACCAGAAGTTAATATTCATCCGTTTCACGTCGTTGCTGAAGAATTACCCGATTTAGATAGTTCTCCTAATGCTTGGATGGATTTGATTGGGGTACCGCAGAACTCTACACCTCAATTTATTTTGCTTTCTAGCAACATAGGTAGCGGTATCAATGATTTGTTAAAAGGTTTGGACTTTGCTTATCCCGGTTCCGTTATTGTGGGAGGACAAGCAAGCGGTGGAATGGGAAATCGTATCGCGTTATTTTGCAACAACAAGCTTTATACCGAAGGTAGCGTGGGAGTAGCATTAACCGGCAATATTACCTTAGATACAATTGTCGCCCAAGGTTGCCGTCCTATCGGAACACCACATCAAATCAGCAAGTGCGATCGCAATATAATTTTAGAGATTGATGAGCAGGTTCCGTTGATTTTACTGCGTGATTTGATTGCTAGTTTAAGTGAAGAAGAAAAAGTCCTTGCTCAAAACTCATTATTTGTGGGTGTAGCGATGAGCGAATTCAAACAAGATTTACAGCAAGGAGACTTTTTGATTCGTAATATCTTGGGAGTAGATCCAGCAGCGGGAGCAATAGCAGTGGGAGACTACCTACGTCCCGGACAAAGCATACAATTTCATCTCCGTGACGCTCAAACTTCCGCTCAAGACTTAGAATTTTTGCTCAACAAATATCAACAACAACAAATAGATAAATCATCTCCCGTAGGTGCTTTACTGTTCTCCTGCTTGGGTAGAGGTGAAGGTCTCTATGGAAAACCAAACTTCGATTCCCAATTATTCCAGCGCTACGTCAAAGACATACCTCTAGGAGGATTTTTCTGCAACGGTGAAATCGGACCGGTGGGAGATAGTACCTTTGTTCACGGTTTTACCTCCGTCTTCGCAATTGCAAGACAGTTAGGACAGTAAAAAATTATGGGATTTTAGATTTTGGATTTTGGATTTTGGATTTTTTACAACGGATGCGTTTGTTTGGGATTTTGGATTCAAAAATCTACCCCCTCTTCCCCCTCTTCCCCCTCTACTCTTTCTCTTACTCAAAGTAACAACGTCGCATGATTATCAATAAACGTCCGATGTCCATCGGGAGTCATAGCGCTATATTTTTCAAAGTGGTGACGTACTTTTTCTGGGAATTCGGGATATTCAAGCGATGCGTCTCCAGCGGCTATATTTGCCCAAAAATTTTTTAATGTAGGGGCTAATTCTTCTGCTTTTTCTTGTGAAAGATTCAAAGGTGGTAAAGTCAACAGCTTAATCATGAATGGAAAGCTACGGTCGCACATCCACTGATGGGAACTTCCCTGTAAGTCAGGAAAATTCGAGACAGATTCAACTTTATGAGATGATATTTGTAACTTGCCTTGCCCGTAACTATCCTGAGAGTATTCTAATATTCTATAGGGATGAGGATAACTTACCAAAGAACCGGTAGTTATGTCGTATACATTATCTTCGTAGGCTATATCTTGGATATGTAAATGTCCGGTAAAGACCAGTTGAACTTTGTAACGTCGGAGAATTTGCAAAAGTTCTGTTGCATTATCTAAAATATAGCGGCTTGCTAGCGGATGATTAGCTTGGTTTGGTAGATGCTCAACCACATTATGATGAATCATCACCACAATTAATTCTTCATTGGCTGATGCTAAAACTGACTCCAACCAGCGCAACTGCTGACTATCTACATGTCCGATTTGATTACCTTGGTCATCAAAATTATTAGAATTAAGAGCAATTAACCTGACATTGGGTAGTAATTCACAAGTATAGTAAAGCTGTTTTGTATCTTCGTAACCAAATTTACGGTAGAACTGGGGAAAATCCTGAAAAGCAATCGATTGCTCGTTAGCATCTAGAACCGGAACATCGTGATTACCCGGAATAACATAAGTTGGAAAAGGCAGCTTTGCTAAACGTTCTTGTAACCAAGTATGATTTTCTGGTTCACCATGTTGAGTTAAATCTCCTGGTAGTAAAAGAAAATCTAAATCAAGTTGTGTCAGATGTTCTAATACAATGTCAAAAGCCGGAATACTAACTTCTACAAGGTGAAACCGACTAGGATGATCCCAAATAGTATGGGGAAGTGCAACGTGTAAATCGCTAGCTATCGCAAAACGAAAATTTATACTCATTGAATTAAATTAATCTATTAACAAAGGTGTAAAAAGCTCTTTTGCAATAGAGTATAACCGTTGTCAGTGGTTAGTGGTTAGTGGTTAGTTGTTGCTTGATAATTGATAACTGTTCACTAAGACAAAAAATTTCCACTGTTCACTGTTTACTGTATGTCCCTCCGGGACACGCTCCGCTAACACTGTTCACTGATAACTGTTCACTGATAACTGTTTACTGTTCACTCTTCACTGATTATGAATCGCGTTCGAGTTCGTCAACATGTAAATCCTTTAGGAATAAGATATCAAACTCCTATCAATCCAGTTGATTGGGAAAATATCTATTTAGATAATAATCAACCTTTGCTTTTAGATATTGGTTGTGCGAGGGGTCAATTTTTGGTAGAAATGGCTCAGCTAGAACCTGAATGTAATTTTCTGGGTTTGGAAATCCGCGAACCTCTCGTAGAAGCAGCGAATAAGACCCGCTCGGAATTAGGATTAACTAATTTACACTATATATTTTGCAACGCGAATAACTCGTTGAAACCGATTCTATCTTCTTTACCACAAGGAGTTTTACAGCGAGTCACAATTCAATTTCCTGACCCTTGGTTTAAGAATCGTCACGCAAAAAGAAGAGTAGCACAACCGGAATTAGTCGCAGAATTAGCCGATTACCTCCCACCTGGTGGAACGGTGTTCTTACAATCAGACGTTAAATTTGTGGAAGAGGAGATGTGCGAGCGTTTTGCAGAAAATCCAAATTTCCACAGAACAAGTAAAGAATGGTTAGCAGAGAATCCTTTACCTGTAGCAACAGAAAGAGAATTATTCACTTTAGGAAAAAACGAACCCGTTTATCGTGCGGTATTTGAAAGAGCTTCTTAGCTTTAGAAACCCGGTTTCTTTGTAATTTCACAACGACATGATAATGCTTTCACGAATAGAAACCGGGTTTCTTTCAATTTAGTTCTACGTCTCCAAATATGTGATGAAATACCAAATTTGTTTCAAATGAAGCAACAAATTAGAAATTTTGAAAATGTAGAACAAGCTTACGAATTTTTAAAACAGCTTCTAATTTTCCCCCGCTCTCTACTCCCTACTCCCTGATTTCAAGACTCTACCTAAACACCTGAGTAAAAGCCGCTTATAAAAGTTGAAGAAAGTATAGTGAAATTTTTTGATGATGTTTCTATCAACTATTAATAAATATAAGTTTGTCAACTACCAATAGTTAATTTTTTTTGTGAATTACGTAATGTAAATATAAATTTTCAGCTTAGGAATAGCAAAATTTAAGTCGTTGCAGAAAAATAGTATTCCAAGCTACAGAACTATGTAAAGATTTGTCTAGACGTAATTTAAAGCAAAAGATTAAAAGTGAGTAAATTACTGTATTTTGAGATGAATTTATGCGAGATTAGACTTACATAGATATTCTGATACTCAAAAAATTAACTTCATGGATTCTTTATTTATCAACTCGTTACTTGAAGACTTGAAAAATCCGGATGAGGTAGTCCGCGAAGAAGCAACTCGTAAATTATGGCGTTTATGGTTTCAGCAGAAGGGAGTTATCGGTCTGGAAAGAATAGAGGCTAGCCAAAAGCTATTAGATGCAGGTAAAATTACCGAAGCTGAGGATATGCTGACGCAATTAATCGAAGACGAACCTGATTTTGCTGAAGCTTGGAATCGCCGTGCTTTTCTTTATTACACTAATAACGAATACGAAAAGTCTTTAGCCGATACTCAAGTAGCAATAGAACTTAATCCGCTACATTTTGGCGCACTTCACGGTATGGGTCTTTGTTATGCAGCTTTAGGAGAATATGCTAGAGCCATAAATTCTTTTCAGCGTGCTTTGGAGATTCAGCCTTATTCTTTAATAAATCAAAAGTTGATTTTGGAATGTACGCTGAGAATTAGTTAAAAGCGTAGCAATATTGCTGGGTTGAGATTCGCATAATTTTTAATTTGCTTTCTTAAAATACCGTATAGATTAAAAAATTTCTTGCTGTTTATAGAGAGGGAAATAATTTGTGGTTGGCTCAATTTGTTTTATCTAATACAAATGAGGTCGATTTATCTTTTTAGTTATCTTAAAATTTTAAATTACATTTATTTACGCACAATTCACAGTTTATAGGGTGGATAAGTTTGATAATTCTACCCATATTTTTCGACTTATCTTAGCTCGGTGTTTTAAAAGGATAGTCAAAAAAAGTAAGTAGGGAGTAAGGATTAGGGAGCAGGTAATAAAATCTTAACCTGCGAAATATTACGGAATAACATTTTAGAAAAGAAAATACTAACAGTATAAATACTGATTCGTATTTTTCTTATTATGTTTAAATATTATCAGTAATAATTATTAAGAATAAATACTTAGATATTTTGTGATGAGTCTTGGGACACTCCTATTCTTGATGATGAGAGGGAAGGATGAGATTCCGAGTTTATTGAACTCGACTGAAAATAGCTATAAATTTTTGTTCTGTGTTTTTGGGTGACATTTATTTGAATTCGTAAGGAAGTTTTAGCTGATGGCTTTTTTCCACCACCAGAAAAAATCATTCAAGTTTCTAATAACGACTTTCTTTATCTCCCCAATTTGTTTTTTAATTAGTTGTAAAGCTTCTCAGCTTGATAATTTACCTAAAGAAAGCTATCCAAAGCAGATTCGTGTAGGAATTTGGACTGCTTCCTCTGCAATTGGAAGTAAAAACAAGAATGGTAGCTATGGTGGATTCTGTAGAGAGTTCTTGAAAACTTTAGAACACGAATTAAGCAGACAGAATCGACAAATTCGGGTTATTCCTAAAGACATAGTTAATCATTATCGAGGAAAATCATATCCGAGATATGGTGGACTAATAGCAGAAAAAATTGAAATTGAATGCGGTCCTAATTCTAAGTCTTCACTCAAATTAAGAGATAGACAGGATAATCAAATTTTAAGAAACAAAATACAATTTTCTAAAACAAGTTTTCATACTACAGGTATCAAATTACTTTTAAAAGAAAAAATAGCCATAGAATTGGAAAATACTCCTAAAAATCAACTTGAAAATAAGCTTTCAGCTTTACCAATAGCTGTAATTAGAGGTACAACAACTCACAAGCAGTTTCAGAAAAACGGTAATTACTATGATGGTTATGTTCCTTACCCTAAAATTAAACTAAAGAACCAGAAATTAGACGTTCGAGATTTAGCTTTAGATGATTTAGAAAAAGGTGAAATCAAAGCATTTGCGAGCGATGCAATTATATTAAGAACTCTTTTAGAAGAAGGGATTGAAGGAAAATCTGGGTATAGAAAGAGCAGACAACCATTTAAAAACAAGAATTTTGTAATATACCCCCAAGCACCAGACAGGTTTTTACCCAAATTACGAAAACAACAATACGCGATCGCAATTAACAAAAATACAGATTATGCGAAATGGCTGAGGAAAACAGTAGATAAAGTTTTGGAACAACCGAGTTTAAATCAAGCAAAAAAAGATATTCAGGAATATGAAAACGGTAGAGACATATTACCCCCACTACACCTACCACCTAGAGAACAACCATCAAAAAGCGATAGAGGGAATAATCCATTTTTAGACCCCGGAGTCATAACTGCATTTATTACAGCAGTATCAACTATCATCGTCGGATATTGGCAATATGGTAGAAAGAATAAAGCAAAAAGTGGGTCGGAAGAGGTTAAAGGTTAAAGAACCTCACCCCTTCCCCTCTCCTTGTCAAGGAGAGGGGTATTTGATATTTGATAATTTATTTCCCTTCTCCCTTAATAAAGAGCGGTGTTTAATGTTCTCTTTCCCCTCTCCTTAATAAGGAGAGGGGTGTCCGTAGGACGGGGTGAGGTCAAACTGTTACACCTTCCAACTCCTCATCTGTCACCTCATACAACTCCCGCAATTTCTGCAATTTCTCGTCGCTAGCGTCCCAAAAGCCTCTTCCGTGGGCTTCTAACATCCTCGATACAATATTCTTAAACGCTTCGGGGTTTGCTTTTCTTAATTTATCAGCCATTTCACTATCTAAAGCATACGTATCTGCTGCTTGTTCGTATACCCACTCATCAGTAAAATCAGCAGTTCCACCCCAGCCAATCAATGCTGTCATTCTTTGCGATACTTCAAATGCTCCACCACTTCCTTGATTTACCATTGCTTCAGCCCATTTCGGATTTAGCAGCTTGGTACGATATTCCATTCGCAATAAATCATCTAAATCACGGGGGGTAGTATCCTTGGAAAAACTTTCCACAAAGCTAGCTTTAACTTTCTTTCCACCTTGTTTTTCCGCAGCTTTTTTCAAACCACCGGTATTTCCGTAATATTCTTGAATATCAGTTAAACCGTATTCCACCGAATCAATTTCTTGGACGATTTGACTGGTACTTCCCAAAAGTTGATTCAACACTTCCGGACGTGCTTGTCCTTTATCTTGTCTACCGTAGCTAAATACGTTACGACCTTGCCAGGTATTTGCTAATTCGTCGCTCGATTCCCAATTCCCATCAACTACTTGGTCGTTTACCAGCGAACCAAAATCACCAGCAGGATTAGAAAACAACCTTGCTGAAGTATTTTCTACACCTTTTTGTTTTAATTCCAAAGCATGTTTGCGAATAAAGTTTTTATCAACTGGTTCGTCCAAATTAGCAGCACGTTGGAATAAATCATCCAACAACTCAATAATATTCACAAAACTATCGCGGAAGATTCCTGAAAGATTACCCAAAACATCAATTCGGGGATGTCCAACTTCTTCCAAGGGTTTCAATTCATAACGAACAATTCTTCCCGTTCCTTCCTTTACCGGTTCAGCACCGACTAACTCTAATAAAATCCCTAAAGATTCACCTTTTGTTTTAATAGCATCCAAACCCCACAACATTACCGCTACAGTTTCCGGATAGCTATTATTTTCTTGTAAATTCTGCTGAATAATCTTTTTTGCTACTTCTTTTCCCCTTTCATAAGCAGCAGGAGAAGGCATTCTGTAGGGGTCTAAAGCATGAATATTGCGTCCCGTGGGTAGCACACCAGCACCATCTCGTAACAAATCTCCCCCCGGTGCAGGTGGAATATATTCTCCATTCAAACCTTTTAATAAATTGCTCAACTCATCCGTACTTTGCTCTAATAAATGTTTGATTCGCTGTTCTTCTTCTTGATTTTCCGACTCTTCAAAATAAGCATCCAAATAAGACTTCATCTCCTCCGGATTCGGAGCTTCTCCCAAAACATGTAACCCAGAAGAAAACAATCGATTTTCTAAAACCTGCAAATATTCATACAGCTTCACCAAATAATCATCAAAAACACTAGCGCTATACATTCCGATATTTTCGGGAGTAAATTCAATTCCCAACTTTTTCGCTGACTCAAAGGGACAGTCAGTATCCAAACCAGAATCAATAATCTTTTTACAAATCGCTGACTTCAAAGCATAATTTTTCTGCGGGTCTTCCCGATATTCCGCGATTAAATCCCTTAAATTAATTAACTCCTTATATAAACCAGCGCGACCGTAAGGAGGGACATTATGAGAAATCAACACCCCATAACCGCGACGTTTTGCTAATATTGACTCCGAAGGATTATTAGCTGCATAAATATACAGATTAGGTAAATTACCAAGTAAAATATCCGACCAAGAATAACCAGTATTACCAAGAGGCGAACCGGGCAACCATTCCACAGTTCCGTGCATACCAAAATGAACCAGCGCATCGGCAGAAAATTCATTTTGCAGCCACTTGTAATAAGCAGCATACTGGGGATGTGGCGTTAAATCCCGTTCAAACATCAACCGCATTGGGTCACCTTGAATTCCCAAGGGTGGTTGGACACCTATCCAAATATTACCCAGTTGAACACCACCCACATGTAATTCATTATCATAAGTTTTGATACCAGAACCAGTCAGGGATTTCCACTGGTTTTCAACGCGGGTTGTTTGGAGATATCCCAGCCATTTTTCCAAAGTTCTGACGTTTACAGAATTTTCTACATTATTTTCGGTATAGGATTCGTCTGCTTCTTTGACCAAACGAATTAATTCTTCCCCATCTTCGGGTAATTCTCCTAGGTTGTAACCTTGTTCCTGTAAAGCATGGAGAAATTTTATCAAGCTGCGAGGTACATTTAATAAAGCAGCAGTCCCCGTAGCACCATATCCCGGTGGGAAACCGTAGAGAATCACCGCGATTTTTCGTTCGGAAGCAGGTTTTTTTCTTAAATTAACCCAACTTTTCACCCGACCAATCAATCTTTCAACTCTTTCCGGAACCAAGTAAATATCTTCCCCTACCAAACCACCCAGGGGAACAGTGTCAATTGCTCCATCCAGTTCCGGTAAAGCATACAAAACTACACTCTGTAATCCACCAATACCTTGACGAGTCCAGGAATGAATATCTTGAATTAATAAAGGTGCAGCGACAATATAAGGTACATTTTTTGCAGCGAGAATTCCCTTAGCAATATCAACTTGTCTCCCAGCTTCCATAGAACCAGCGGGACCTCCCACTAAAGGAAACCCAATCGTAGAAACAATCACATCAACCTTACCCGCTTCCGGGGACAGCGAAAGAGTTGTCTTATTACCTTGGTTTCGCTGCTGAGTTTCGTAATCTGTAGTCATCCAATCGCGAACAGCTACATGTCCTTCTACACCATTAATAAATATCGGTAAAGGAATTAAACCAGCTGCTTCAAAACGTTTGATTAATTGTGGAATATAAGGTTGTTTGGTGATTACATGTTTTCTATATAGAAGAATTCCCACCACTGTTGTAGAGACGTTATATATAACGTCTCCGTCTCTACTGTTTTCGTACCATTCCAAATATTCCTTCGGAGATTCAAAATAACCATCATAATCGGGGTGAAGCAATCCCATATTCGGTGTTTCCAAAGGTGCGGGAATATCACCAACTTTTAAATTTAAATACTTTTCTGCTAGCGTCCAAAATAAAGAAGCGACGTTTTCCGAACCTCCAGCATTCCAATAACCGTAAATAACTAACCAGTTGCGTAAATCTTGAACCTTTTGAACTGGAATAAATTTTAATAGCTTGGGTCCAATCTTTAAAAAGCTAATATAACCAGCAAGTTTGTCTTCTTCACGTCCGTTACCAAACTTATCCAAAATAAACTTAACTGGTTTTGGCATTCCCTTGGGTTTATCACCAATCGAGAATTCCCCAATTTTGTTGCAGCTCATCAACTCCAAAGCTGATTCAAACACCAAACGAATGGGAATATCTTTGACTCGTTCCCTTAACCATAAAACTTGGTCGTAGTCGAATAATAAACTACCGAAAAACACATCAGCATCTTGAAGAGCGGTTTCAACCTCAGTTCGTTTGCTGCTGATATCCCTGTCGCTAAATACCCGAATATCCAAATCCGAACAGCGAGACACTGCTAAATCAGCAGCTTTACGATACAAACCAGCATTGAAAGATTCAAACCCTGCAATCAAAACGATGTGCTTCATATCCCAAAACCAAATGCTTCATTTTACAACTTTAGCGAAGTTGGAGACTCAAACAATTAGCTTGCAGGACTGCTCATCAGCAGAACAAGTTGACGGTTAAGTAAATACACTTAATTACATAGTATTAATAAACAGTAATGTATCTGATTATCCTCGACGTATGTTGAATGTATATAAGAAGTTAAGACTGTTCTCAATTAATGTATTGCGGTTAATCATTTGATGAAAATATCACGCATATTCAGCTTTCTGAGTGTTGTAGTTATTAGTTTTATAACAATTTTGGTCATCTTTCCAATATTTAGCAATACTTACGCTCAAGAATCTTGTCAAGTTACAAATGTAGCGAACAAGCAAGGCAAAAGTTACGGAGACCCTCATATACTTACCTTCGACGGACATCGATATAGTTTTCAGACAGTTGGAGAATTTATTCTCGTTAAACACAAAACTTGTGAATTTGAAGTCCAGGTACGTCAAGCTCCAGTTAATACATCTCTATCCCTGAACAGTGCAGTAGCAATGAGAGTAGGAAGTAATCGTGTGGGTCTGTATGCTCAAGACTTTCCCGATTCAGATACTACCAACCCCTTAAGAATCAATGGGAAACCAGCAACCGTAAAAGGTAAATCACTATCTTTATCTGGTGGGGGTAAGATTTATCGTAATGGAAACAACTATGTTGTGGAGTGGTCAACTGGTGAGAAATTAATTGCAAGAATATACCAGAGCGGAAAATTTAATTATATGGATATTTCCGTGTTTGTATCTGATTCTCAGTCTAATCAAGTAATAGGTTTATTGGGAAATGCAAATGGAAATCCCAAAGATGATTTACGCTTCCGTAATGGAAAGAAATTACCTTCAAAATCAACTTATGGAGATGTCAATAATCTGGTAAACCGCGTTTCTCCAGTGAGACTACCGCTCAACAGAGCAATGAATTCTTATTTGAAGAAATTAAATAAAGACTTTGGTAATAGCTGGCGAATTAGTCAAGAAGAATCACTATTTGACTATGCTGCGAATCAATCTACAAATACATTTAGCAATCGCAAATTCCCTGCTGAATATTTGACATTAGGTAGGCTATCAACATCTGAATTACAATCAGCGCAAGCAACATGTCGCCAACAAAATGTAGAACCAGAACTTATGGAAGGTTGTATTTTTGATGTTGCTTATTCAGGAAACAGGGATTTTGCTCGTACTGCTGCCAAAGCCGGTGAAATGATAAATCTCCTTGAGGATTTGGGTATTCCTAATCCACTTCGTAAAGTTGTTCCTAATCCAGTTCGAGATGTAATCAAGAAAGTTCCAGGTTTACCTCGCTTACCGTTTTAGTAAACCTTTAATTGAATAGATATTTATATAAGATGAATATTTTAAAGCCGGTTTTAAAGCCGGTTTTTTTATAAATTTCAATAGCATTAGTTTGGAAAATAAAATTAAGCAATTAATTGTTTTCCTGATAAATAAATAACAAAATGAATATTAAACACATAATGTATCTGACTGTTTATAAAATTTACTGATGACAGCCATCCAAAAAATATCTGTTAATTTAACTCATAAATAAAAGAAATATTTTTAAAGCATAAAAAAAAGATAATTAATCATGAACTACTCATGTAACCTAAATATCTTGAATATTAGTATTTTCAATGTTTAAAAAGTAATGTTTAATATTTTAGGTAACTATATGAAATTTGGAATTGATATTGGACACAATTCCCCTCCTGACACCGGAGCAGTCGGGATTAAATACGAAGACAACCTAACTATGGATGTCGGAAATAGAGTAATGGGTAAATTAAAAGATTTAGGACATCAAGTTGTCAATTGTAAACCCTCAAAATCTTATAGCGTAGGTAATTCTCTACGTCAAAGATGCGCTATAGCCAATAGAAATAAAGTAGATATTTTTGTTTCTATACATTTTAATGCTTTTAACGGTTTTGCTAACGGTTCAGAAGTATTTGCTGCTAGTAGTACCGGTAGAAAAATTGCAAAACCAGTATTAGATGAAATTCTTAAAATGGGATTTTTTAATCGTGGTGTTAAAAACGGTTCCCATCTATTTGTTTTGCAAAATACAAATATGCCTGCAATTTTAGTAGAAGGTTGCTTCATTGATTCACCAAAAGATATGAAATTATTTAATTCGGAATCAATGGCAAATGCAATCGTAAAAGGATTAACAGGTAAACTACCTTCAAAAACTGTTGTTCCCGTACCAGATGAAACCTCAAATCCTGATGTATCTGTACTTAGATTGCAAAAAGCTTTAAATCGTCTGAGAATGACCGATTACAGCGGTAAACCCT
The DNA here is from genome assembly GCA_038525335.1 of Cyanobacteria bacterium J06621_15. Lineage (GTDB taxonomy): Bacteria > Cyanobacteriota > Cyanobacteriia > Cyanobacteriales > Nostocaceae > Rivularia. The sequence continues at coordinate 20,841 of JBCBHT010000022.1, forward strand.
TGGATGAAGATGATGATATGGGTCCCGCTACCATATCAGCAATTAAGAGATTTCAAGAAGTAGTTGATATCCAACAAACAGGAATTGCTGGTCCAACTACATGGGGTGCAATTAATAAAGTTTTAGCAAAACCCGTAATTAGAAAAAATCATGCTTCCGGTATAGTAATGAAATATTTACAATATCGTGTAGGTGCCGAACCTGACGGTATATATGGTGGTTTAACAGAAGCTGCAATTCAACAATTTCAAAGAGCAAATGGTTTATATCCTGATGGAATTGTTGGTAATTTAACCTGGCGGAAATTGATTGGGTAGTTGTTAGTTGTTAGTAGATAGTTGTTAA
>JBCBHT010000022.1:21282-46096 GCA_038525335.1 Cyanobacteria bacterium J06621_15
GATAGTTGTTAGTAGATAGTTGTTAAATCGGAAGATTGAAAATCTTAGCTCCTCACTCGGAAGTTAACTATTTTTATTTATTTCTCTCTTTCCTCTGCGTCCACTCTTCGAGAAGCTTCACTTCGTTCATCTACAGCGCTCTCTGCGGTTTTTTATTCTTGATAATGACAATTATTGAAATGAAGCTTCACTTATTAAAGTTTAAAATCTTAATTTACAACTGATAAATCGATGTTGGGTTAGGTTGCAAAAGCAATTTTGTATTACCATAGGTGATTCATGCGCCTTTAACCCAATCTACAATAAATTCTACTAACAACTAACAACTAACAACTATCAACTATCAACTAACTCTTAAATCTCAAACTCTTCTTTTCTAACTCTTAACTCATAACTACTAAAACTATGTTGCTGATGTACGTGATAATTATGTCCAGCTAAAGCCATTGCTAAAAATCCCCACAGCACCATTCCAGCAACTCCTAACATTCCGCTGTTACCGGCTAAAGTAGATATCATCGCAATACCAATACCCCGAGATGCAGCCATAAAAGAATCGAAACGACATTCGGTAAATTGAAAAACTTGATAAACCAGCAGCAGCATTCCACCTAAATAAAACACTGCTCCAAACCAACCTAATGTAAAAAAGCTATCGAGAAATCCACTATCAATTACGATTGGTTCTAAAATACCTTGTTCGTTAAGAGTAAACGTATTTCCTACTCCATTTCCGAAACCATTAGTAAGAGCTTTATTTAAACCATCTTCGTAGATTTTTTGTCTTACTTGAGCGCTATCATCTTTATCTAATTCTGTAAAAGTTTCAAAACGATTGGAAATTGTTTCTGAAAATGGTTCAATTGTCGTCAACGGTACAATACATAATGCCATCAAAAGAATAACTACAATCAAACGCATTTGAGACTTTGCTTTCAAAGAACCAAATAGTGTAACTAATCCGATTAACCAAGCACCCCATAAAGTACGTACAGATGTCAATAAAAATGATAAATAACCCGCAGCAGTAGCAGGTATATTCAAATAATGTACGTGAGTTAATAGTAATAATAAACCTGCCATCATCACACCTGAAAAAGGTGCTGGAGAAGCCATTGTACTCCACACCCGCAGTTCTAAGGGTGCCGGGTTCCCCATACTTTTAAGTTCGGTTTCAATCAGCCAATATACATCCCATTCAGGTGCTACTATAAACTGCCAAACACCGTAAGCTCCCATCACTAATACACCCCAGATAAAAGTACGCTGAAGCACTTGCCGATACTGGGGATATTCTCGCCATTTTATAAATAGGAAAAAAGCAAAAACAATAGGAGGTAGCCAGTCAAAAATCCCCCGTGCAACAGTCATCGGAGAAGTTTTAATTATTCCAATCAGCGACCCGTAGAAAACCCCTAAAAATGCCATCACAAATGGTAAACCACCTTGCCGCAAGGATTTGGGAAGATATATTAACAGAGCATGCAAAGGAATTAAAGTTACCAGATATTGCGACACCAACATAAAACGACTGGGGTCAAAACCGCTTCTCAAATCAACTATACGTACAATGAACGGTGTGACAAACCACATCCACCATGTAAAGCCAACGTAAAGAATCGGATATCTAAAATAGAGAAAAGCACCCACCGCAAAAGAAACAGCAATATATCCATTTCGCAAAATAGCAGTAGCACCCGAAAAAATACATACTGCTGTAAACAAAACGAATACTAAAATCGCAGTCCAACCCAGAGGAGGTTCTAAACCGAAAGAAAATCTTTTTTTATGAGCTTTACTAGGATTTATTGGAATATTATTCACTGCTTTTTTTTAATAGTTAGGAGTTAGGAGTTAGGAGTTAGGAGTTAGGAATTAGGAGTTATGAGTTATGAGTTATGAGTTAAAAGTTAGGAATTAAGTAGTTGTGCAAAATTAATTTGATATTCTAAAAACTTCAAGTCCCTGAGATTGCTTCGTTCCTCGCAATGACAATACACAATTAATTTTGCTTAGGTACTTAATAACTGCTCACTGCTCACTGTTCACTGATAACTGTACGCAATCCTGAAAACCGACCTTGTAATGATGCGAGTAATTTTTTACCGGCTAATAATCCCTCGGAGGGAAGAAAGCGTAACCACTGAATTAAACCTACTGCTTCACGGGTTCCTACTACTATTGACCAAATTAAAAATGCTAATTTCTGCAATGGTGAAAAGTATTCTAATAAAGCTACAGTCTCGTTATGGACTGCGTTTGCGAATGCGGTTTGATTGAAACTATGACGCTGGTCTTCGTCAAATCTCTTGGCTGGATAATGATTAACTGCTACTTGGGGGTCGTAAATTAACTTCCAACCCGCTCGCTTTAATTTTAAAGAGAAAGCTAATTCAAAGTGAACTTGAGCACCAGTTCCTTTCATCCGTCCGTCAAAATGCCAACCTTGAATAGCTGCACGTCGAAAGCTCATGTTTACTCCTTTGAGTACGTCAACTTCCCGCGCTTCACCAGCACCGATATGATGGTTACCAATTACTCGACCAAACCAACTTACTTGACCAACTGTTCCGGAATTACCATCTTCTAAATCAGTACCGTGATAAACCCAATCGCGTCCTCCGACTCCACCGACACGCTCGTCTGCAAGATAGTGACTTTCAATACGCGCTAACCAATCTGGATGAGGGGCTGCATCATCATCTGTGAAAGCAACAATATCTGAATTAGCCGCATCAAGACCCGCATTCATGGCTGCCACTACTCCGGTAACAGTTACCGTCGCAGTACGTAATGGCAAATTCTTACTGTCAAAGGTTTTGAGGAATGACCAAGTTTGAGTATCCGTATCGCGGACTACCACTATCACCTCATCAGCCGGTCGAGTTAGATTTTGTAGTGATTCCAAGCAGCGGGCTAAATCTAAGCTGCGTCGGTAAGTTGGTATAATAACCGCGATAGACATTACTTTTTCATCTCCTCAAATAAATCTAGGTATTGTTGTGCCATATTCTTCCAGGTATGTTGCAGAGCAATTTCTCTTGCGGTTCGACCCATTGTAATTCTGAGGTCGGGATTGACGGTTAATTTTTGCATTGCTTCTGCTAAAGCTTTGTTGTCATTTGGGTCTGACAAAACTATTCCAGCTTCGGGGGTAATTATAGGAGCAGCACCGGTACAGCTTGCGGTAATTACTGGTAGTCCTGTTGCCATTGCTTCTATAATTACCAAACCAAAGGGTTCGTAACGTGAAGGAAATACAAAGAAATCTACAATTTTCATTAAAGAAGGGATATCCCTTCTAAATCCGAGAAAATGAACTCGGTCGCTAATTCCTAAAGATTTCGCTAGCTGCGGATAAGGACTACCATCAGTTACACCTACCACCGCTAAATGTAAATCTGGAACTTCCACTAAAGCTTTTAGTACCGTGTCTAAATTTTTTCGAGGAAGTCTGATGTCTCCAGCAAACATTGCTAGGGGAACTCCATTGGGTAAATTCCACGTTTGACGACTACCAACATTTCCTGGTGAAAATTCCTCAACATCCACCCCGTTACTAATGACTTTAATCTCGTTTTGAGGTACGCCAATTTCTCGTAAATCTTCAGCAACTTTATCAGAAACTGCAACTACTACTTTTGCGTTTTCAAAAGCCTGTTTTTCCCAATGCGTATTCAGTTTTGTATACAACCACTGATAGGAATTATATAAAGCAAGATATGGATGAAGAATAGTTTTTTTATTAACAGATGTAGCTTCTAAACTAGAATTTAAATTAGAAAACTTTAACCAAGAATTATGAACAAAATGTACTGCATTTGCATCTGATTTTGCCCAGGTGATAGCACCATTTGCTTTGATTAAATCAATTTGATGGCGATGTTTTCTTAACCAATTTGTACTTTTAAAAGCAAACATCATATTCCGCATTAACTCTGTAGGAACTTTTGCAGAAATTGGAACCCAATTAACAAAAGAGTGTCTTTCTAATTCCGGAGCAATCTTACTTGCTAAAACTGTTACGTGATGACCGCGACGAATTGCTTCACAAGCAACTTCATAATTTACTCTTCCTTGACCATCACCTTTGATTAAACTGTGAGTAACAATGCAAAGCTTCACGATACTATCAGCCTGATATAATTTAATATATGTTCAAGAAAAAAGTTCAAGAAAAAATCAACAGCAAAATCAAAACCAACATCAATAATCGAAATTAAGAAACAATTATTGATGAAACTGCTTCCGGTTGTTCAACTTCTTTTTGTTGCCATAATAATAAATGAATCTGAGAACGACGGATAATTTCTGGCCAAGCTGTAATTGCTCCTCGCTTTAGTAAATAAGCGCTCATATGAACAAAATATATAGCTAAAAATACTAGCAGCTTAATAGGATTAGGAAACAGATTTTTATAACGTTTAATACCAACGTAAAGTCTAGCTGCTTCTATATGTAATTCATAATTACTCACGCGACCAATTCCAGGTGCATCAAGTACGCTATCGGTGCTTTTTTCATTCACCTTTAATTCAGGACAAGATATGATTTCGTAATCGTATTTAATCGCTCTTAAGCAAAGTTCTGCATCTTCATAACCGAAAAATATATCTTCATCCCACTGTTCTTGAGAGAAAAACTGTCTGGGAAATAATGCTGCATGAATTACTACTGTTTCGGGAGTACCTTCGGTGGCACAAAAGTATCCTCGAAAAGATAATTTAGATGGTAGCAGTTTCTCTCCTTGAGTACTCGTGCTAGCACCTGTAAGAATAGTATGTTTCCTTTGGTCGCTTGGTATCTGAGAATATCTCTCTACAGCATTAGCGATAAAATCAGGTTCGACACAAATATCATCATCAACAAAAGCCACAAAATCTGTTTCTAAGGCTGAAGTTGCATTTACTGCGTTATTACGATTGGCACAAACACCGCGTTGGGGACCTGTAATATAAGTTGTTCCTGGATATTTTTTTACAACTTCTTGATTAGATTCCTGTACTTCAAGTTGCTGAGAATCATCAGAAACAACCACCAAATGAGGTTTAACCGAAGAATTCCACAAAGCTTTTAAGCATTCATTAAGCTTCTCAGAACGATTCCTGGTTGTAATACAAGCTGCAATACGCATTTCTCAAATACCTTCCTTGATTTTGAAATAATTAAAATAATTCTGATTCCCAAGTATTTTTCTGTAGATGACTGAAAATTATGAGATTTTGGATTGATTTTTAATTAGATTTTAAAGATGATAAACGACTTCAAATAATTATTTATAGCTATAGTTAAAATCTAAAACCTTTAATCCAAACCCTTCAAAATTCAAAGATTTACTGCTAAAATCTAGCTGCAATCTTAGGAGGAACAAAACTTACAATTAATGCAGCTATTGTCCGCAAGCTAAAGTGTTTTTTTAAAGAATCCCAAAAACGAGTTCGAGCTTCTTGTAAATTTTCACCTCGCATCAAACCAATTCCTAAACTTGTACAAATGTGTCCCCATTTTTTCTCAAAATAAGGATAAAGTTCTGCTAATTGCTCATCTTTCATAAACTGTTCGTAGCAGAAAAGGTCGGATTTGGCTTTACGAACTTTTGCTTGGAAATTGCGTCTTCCACTTTGCATAGTGTCCGTGTTTTCGTGTTCGCGATATCTGGTCAATTTTGCAGGACAGTAATAAGCCCCTAAACCAGAACGACAGCACAGATAATTCAAATAAATGTCCCACGAACCGCCAACTTCAGATGGAATGCTATCCCAATCAATAATCTCTCTACGGATAACAGCCGCAGTTGCGGTGGAAACAGCTCTATCTATTAAGCTCAATTTGTAAAAAGGTTGGTAGGTTCCTTCTGATAAATTTTTCCGTTTATAGAAACGCGAACACTTTTCTGTAGCCGCAGGGTCAATTGTGCCTTTTCCGTCAATAATGTAGTGGTCGCAGAAAGCTAGAGCTAAATTAGAATTGTCTTCTAATGCAGGTACAAGTTTAGCTAAAAAATCTTTTTCCCACAAATCATCATCCAATAAACTAGCAACATATTTACCTCTAGCTTTTTTGAAAGCATTCATAGTATTCGCAAACATTCCCAGATTACTTTCGTTACGGAAGAAGCGAATTCTAGAATCTCCAAAAGACTTAACTATTAATTCGGGATTTTCAGGACTGCAATTATCAGAAACAATAATCTCAATATTTTGATACGTTTGCTGAACGGCACTTGCCAGTGCTAAATTTAAATATTCCGGGCGATTATAAGTAGGAATTATAATACTAACTAAAGGCTGTTTTTGTGGATTTTTTTCCGCCATAAATTTACATCTCGATACTTTCTCTATATCCGCCGGATTTTAACATTTTTTTGCCAATACTAATCGTTCTATTCCACAAAAATATACGACTAGCTGAACGAAATACTTTAGGAGATTTACTATAGTTTAATGCTGTTTTAAGTTGAATCGTACCTTCAGATATATCGCCTTTTTGGATTAGAGCATCTGCTGATTCTAGAGCTAAGAAAGCGCAGTTTTGCTTTGTAGTTCGAGCAAGCCTGGAATTGACTCCTTCCGGAAAATAGGATTGTAAAATAGTTTCTACAGTATTATAATTTTCCTGAATAAAAACATCGCTTTTAGCATTAACATTGTTCGCAGATTCTAAATGTACCCGCCACATAGCTAGAGGTTCTGCTTCAAACCACATTGGATAATGAGCAAAAATTCTGACCCACATTTCCCAATCTGCACTAATACCGCAGCGTCGGTCAAATCCTCCGAGGTTTTCATAAACCTCACGTCGTACTACCGCAAGAGAAGGTACGGAAATACAGCAAAGCTCGGCAATTCTGTATAGCCAATCTTCAGGTAAAATACCGCTGCTAGGCATTTCAAAATCGGACAAACCCTGCCATTTATTATTTTTATCAATTAAAATACTCCGGCAAAAAGCAGCGCCGACCTGTGGATTTTCCTCAAAAGGTAGAGCCATTTTCTCATAAAACCCCTCCCTGACGCAATCATCACTACATAACAAATGTATTAACTTTCCCCGAGATAATTCAAAACAGGTTTGAAAGTTATTCATTATGCCTACATTGCTTGGTTGACGGTAAAATTCTACACGTCCTCCGCCTAGCTCTTTGACAACAGCTTCTGGGTCACCTTCTGTAGAGTTATTGTCAACAACCACAATCTGCATCTTGGCGGCACCTGGGTCTTGAGCCAGTACGCTTTTCAACGTGTACCGTAGATATTCAGCACAGTTGTAGGTAGGAATCATTACAGACCAAAGCGGACGCTCTATCTCTTCTGAAATGGGCAAAATTACTGGACGATAAGGGTTTAAATCATTCATAACCAATATTTAGCTTGCTAGAGGAGCCACAACCAATTTTCAACTTGAGCATTTTGTACTGCAATACAAGCTTTTTGCTGAAACTAAATAACACTTAGATTAACCAGTTATTCTAAATACTGGTTGTCTAAGTAATAAATTTATTTGCAGATAATTGCTGCGTGTATCTTTTCAATAGGTTATATCAAAATATATATATCTAAGGCGAGAGGTTTTACGTGATTTTTTGGAATTAAAATCTTATAGATAATATTCTTTATGAAAGCTTTAAATTAGGGTTCGGTAATTACAAATATTTATCTGTCATAAATAACTTTAAATATTTTGACTGAGAAAAATAGCGGTTCTCGAACACGATAAGATAATCTTGAAGAATCTTTTAATTATGCAATAATTACTAAACTAATTATCTTCTAACTAAATTTAGAATCCAGCGTTAATTTTTAAGGCTTGTATGTATACCGTAGCCTTACTAAGGAGAGCGGTTGGGGTTGGGGTCAAGCTGTACCTCAGTTGCTTGATAAAGGATATGAGTAACTTTAGGCTTTAATTTATAAAAATATAAAAAAATATAAAAAAATATTCTATTTGCTTCAGTTATTTCTATGTAATAGAACTTTCTTCAATAAAAAATACTACTCCCACATCAGTGTATGCTAATTAAATAATTTAAAGAATAAATAGCAAAAAAATATCAGGGAGCAAACAAAAAGCAGATATTAATTAATAATTTAAACTGACTGCTGAAGTATATTTTACAAAAGAGGCATAAAAATACAGCAGTAAATCAGCAAATTAGTGACAGTTTTTATTGTTTTTGAAATAAAATAAGGCTTGTTTCTGACAAGCCTCGAAAATTATGTTTTTATAGCACTAAGTAATTAAGTTAGGACATTAATAAAGCTTGAAACCTATAACTCACAAATATTTGACATTTAACCTTTAGTATATATAGCGCTATATAATTTGACTAACTTGTCTGACCAACTTCATTTTGCATTTGATGATATTTCCATAATTTACCCCGTTGCTTGAGTAAGTCTTGATACTTTCCTTGCTCAACGATATACCCACCTTCCATCACTACTACTTTATCAGCCTTAGCGATTGTAGAAAGCCTATGAGCGATTGCAATAACTGTCCTACCTACAGAAAGTTTTTCTAAAGACTCCTGAATCAACCGCTCCGATACAGAATCTAAAGCGCTGGTAGCTTCGTCTAAAATCAAAATCTGCGGGTCACGAAGTAATGCACGCGCTATGGCTATTCTCTGTCTCTGTCCTCCAGACAACCTCACACCACGGTCACCAAGCTGGGTGTCAAACCCTTGGGGCATATCTTCAATGAATTTTAATGCATTAGCAAGTCGAGCAGCTTCTTTAATTTCTGCTTCAGTAGCATGTTCGGTACCGTAAGCAATATTATTCCAAACTGAAGTATTGAAAATAAAAGTGTCTTGGCTGACAACAGCCATGTTTTTTCGCAACGAGTAAATATCAATCTCTTTTAAATCAACTCCATCAATATGAATATGACCCTGTGTTGGGTCGTAAAATCGAGGAATTAAATCAGCAAGGGTTGTCTTTCCAGCCCCAGATGCTCCCACCAAAGCTGTTGTTTTTCCCTTTTCCAATGTAAGAGTTATATTGTGTAACACTAAATTGCTTGGTTCGTAGCCAAAATCAACAGATACCACGTCAATAGAACGATTTAATCCAGTAAATTCAGTAGAACCGTTTTGAAAATAACTTTGATTATCGCTTTCTAGTAAATGCTTAACATTATCTAAAGAACCATTCAAAGTACTCAGAAAAGCTATCGTGCCATTAATATCTTGAATACTTGGTACAACCCGCATCAAAACAAAGAAAAATGTTAACAATGATGCAACTGGTAAAGTAAACACTGAAAACGAAAGAATGATTAAACCAATGATAGCAGTAGTAGCAATCGCTGAAGCTATAGGTTTGACTAAAGTCCAAGCCCTGGCAACTTTTATAGAAGCATTGAGTAATTTGCTGCTAACACCGTAAAAACGCTGACGTTCAAAGTCCTGAGTACCCGATGCATGAACCGTGCGGATACCGTTAATAAATTCGGTGGCTGTCGAATGAAAAGCACCGTTAGCATTAGAAATACCAAAGCTTGATTCTCGAACGCGAGCATTAAGCGTTGAAAGTCCTATGCCTAAAAGTGCAAATAGCAGCACCGAAACAATCGAAAGCTCCCACGATATTAAGAACATGGTGACAAAGTAAACAGCAACTGCCATTCCTCTAATTATCACAAAAGCAACACCACCAAAGCCCTGCTTTAATCGTTCAATTTCAGTCGTAATTGTATTTATCAATTCTCCAGAACGAGTTTTAACAAAATAACTCAAAGGTAATGCTTGTAAATGTTCAAACATCCGCTTACGCAAGCGGTCTGCAAGATGCAACTGCGCTGATTCCGTATAGATTGAACTGAAATAATCAAATCCAGAACGCAGCCAAGTGCTTAACAGGATTAATATTGATATTCTATACATCCGACTTGTCGCGGAGGTCTTGATTCCTAATATCCAAATATCGAACCAAGCAACACCCGTCTGAATAGGCTCAGCATCAGCCGAATTAGTTAAACTTTGTAAAAAAGTTAGCAAGAAACCAATACTAAAGCCTTCAAAAGCTGCTGCTAAGATTGAAAAAATTAGAGCGAAAAGAGCCACTTTGCGAAAATATTTAAATTCTCGCAGCACTAAATAATTGTTCTGCCAGAATTTACTCGCTTTAACTATATTCCTTAATGGCTGGTATATTTTTAATTGCATATATATTTTTTTCTATTAGAGTCGGAGCGAATTACTGTCGGTACTGTTGACCTATATTACAGTTATTCTTTTGTTTAGGTGCAATGCCAACACAAGAGGTCAAATATTACTCTTAGAAGTGCTGGCATTGATTAATCATTATTCTTGGTAATCTTTACAAGGCTACTATAATGTCTGACTGTCTAGATGTAATATATTTGATTCTTCTGCTTCTACTTCCCAAGAACTCATGATTCCGGGTAAATTGTTTAGCTGCTTTTGTGCTTCTGGAGTTAGCTTGACCGCATCTTCTAAAGTCCAACATCTGGAACCGAATAAACCCATTTCCCCACGAAGCACATTCAACAATTGCGGTAAATTGTTCAGACCGTACCTAGCCATCCATCGACCAAGCAATGTCATTTGTTTTTTTACAGTCTGTTGATTGTTTAAAGCTTTGCTATCTATTTTCTGATTTACAGATACTGTACGATACTTAATTAATTGAAATAGTCTACCTCTTTCTCCAACATACCAAGAACGTTCAAACAATGGTGCTTTAGCGTCAATCTTCATTAAGAGAGCTAAAAATAGCATTAGTGGACTTACTACAAGTAGAATCACGCTTGCAATCATCCACTCAGTTAGACGCTTTAAAAACCATAATTTGTAACTATTTGGCTTTAAATGTTTCTTCTCATTGCTGATACGTAGATATATAGGTTTAGCAGCAGAAGTCGCAGCATCTGCCCAAAGCCTTACTTTTTCTTCACCTAGCTTGGGGTCTATACGAACTAACTTAATAGAAGAATGCTCTAAGCATTCTTTCAAGGATTCATAAGTATCTAACAAGGGCATGTGAGGCTGCTTAACTATACCTGAAGACTTTACCAACAATTGATTGCGTCGCCATTGAAGGGTGCAGTATGTCAAGCTATTAGCTTTTTTATCGCTACTGTTATTGCTTAAAGTTGGAATTATGGAGGTTTTCATATGAATTTCGGCTAATACAGTGGTAGACAGCTTGTCTTATATACAACGTGAAAAAAAGCCTCTAATATCCGTAATTATTGGCTTGACTTCCCACTTAGCAGAATTTGTGCAGGCAAATAGCGCATAGAGAAAAGCCCCGTCGCGGTAATTACATACCTTTAATTTAGGTTTGTAAAGATGTATGTTGAGAGATATAGGAAACTATAGATAAATCTGTAAAACTTAGCTATTGTTTTTTCTTTTTGCAACGGTATTCAATAAATAGGATATAGGAAACGATAGAAATAACGTTATGTAAAATGAATTCTTTATTTACTCTTCAAATAATAACTGCTTTGTTCTACCGATTATTAAGGTAATATGAATTCAAATTACGTAATACTTAATAGGCTAATTAAAGGGTAATTCTAAGTGATTGTAACATAAATATTTTTGAGGATTTAGTGAATTTATATTTTTATCTGCGGTTTCTTCGGAAAAAATTAAATATACACTTCGAGTTTACGTAAACTTCATATATATACCCTTGAGTATGGTCTAATTTTTATAAAACCAGTCAGAGTTTGAAAGTTTTAAGAGAAGTAGTAGTCCTTTTCATAAATTCTGAAGGGTCGGGTTTTCTTTGTAACTTTTGGGAGACGTTATATATAACGTCTCTACATTACGTCCGTAGAAAACAAAACCGTCAAAACTAATGACAAGGACTAGTAGTACTTCACCACATAAGTTATGAGGGGTAAAAATCAATTTGTTTGAAAATCGAATAATCCTCTAAACCCTCTTCCTCTGCGTCCTCAGCGCTCTCTGCGGTTTTTTTTATAAACGCTCTCGACCCCGCAAAATTAATGTGGTGGAGTAGTAGTGGTCTGTCTCATTAATCTTGATGGGTGTTCCGCAGTCGTCTTTAGACGACTTTGTTTATTAGACTAGGGTTTCAACCCTAGGCAGGTTGGATGTTTACCCCTCATAACTTATATGGGGTAAACGAGCAGTTAACCTTCATTTCTTCTACCCCCTCTTCCCCATCTTCCCCCTGCCCCCTCTCTTTCTTTACCCCTTATTTTCATAAGTTGAGCTAAGTGGTCTTTGCAGCTTGTCCAAAAGACACAGAAATGAATCCTGTTTGCTCCGAATTGCTAGCAAGATGCAGGCTAAGGAACATAATCTAAAAACTTAATTCAATACCAAAAATGCTTATACAACTATTTTTCTAGTTATTGATAGTAAATATAATCACTGCTTTACAGTAGTATTACTTATGTCAATGAGTTTAAATAATTCACCATTTCCTTCAATTACTTACTATTTGTTGCCAGATATATTGAAAAGTTAATCACAAAAATATGCCAAATACTATATCGTCTGCCTCACATTTCTAATATAGTTGTGTAGCTCCCAGAAATAGTAAATATAAAATTAAGACAAAATCAGGTGATGGCTAATGGAGAGTCGCTAACATGAAAATTCAACTTCATCGATTCTTTGAAATCATACGGGAAGATAAACACTGAGTTGTTTGAATTGCTAAATTCTTTTCAGATATACGAGTCGAAACGATTATATCAATAAAATTAGCGCTCTTCTCGCCTTTAGAGAGAGGTTTTACATAGAGAAGTCATTTATTTATTTACTTTTTACCAGAGAATAATAAGTAATTATCCGGACTTGATATAATGGCTCTTTAGACAAACAATGCAGAAAGTTTATCGTCAATTAATAGATTATTTTTCTGTTTTTTTATATTAAAAAATCTTGATATAGCTTTATTTACACTTAACTTTTTCAAAATGAATAAGGCGATTTTATGGTTTTTTATCTGATAAAATCAAAAGTCTTGAATTGTGATTTTATGACAAAACTAAGCTTTTTCATTTTTTCATAGACAAAACAGCTATATTTATCTTGTCTTTACAATTTCTAGTAAAAATACGGTTAGATTATATACTGAGAAAATCAAAAAAATGATTTTTTTGGTCTGAATCATAAGAGAACTATTCAATCATCTACCTTAAAAATTAGAGGTAATTTTTATGAAAGCAGTAATTTTGGCTGGAGGTCTGGGTACACGCTTAAGTGAAGAAACTAGCGTTAGACCAAAACCAATGGTAGAAATTGGTGGTAAGCCAATTCTTTGGCATATCATGAAAATTTATTCCGCTCACGGTATTAATGATTTTATTATCTGTTGTGGTTACAAAGGTTATGTAATTAAGGAGTATTTTGCTAACTACTTCTTGCATATGTCAGACGTAACTTTTGATATGCGGTTTAACCAGATGAATGTACATTGTGGTTATGCCGAACCTTGGCGTGTCACTTTGGTAGATACAGGAGATAATACCTTAACTGGTGGAAGATTAAAGCGAGTCAAAGAACATATTGGTAACGAAACCTTTTGTTTTACCTATGGTGATGGTGTTAGTAACGTAAATATCACCAATATTCTTAAATTTCATCAAGAACAACAAACTTTAGCCACTTTAAGTGCTGTACAACCACCAGGACGTTTTGGTGCAATTGTTCTAGGACAAGAGCAAACTAAGATTACCAGTTTCCGGGAAAAACAAGATGGAGACAACGCTTGGATTAATGGTGGCTTTTTTGTCTTGGAACCTCAAGTGATTGATTTTATCGAAGGTGATTCTACTATTTGGGAAAAAGAACCATTGGAAAAGCTGGCTGATATGGAACAGCTGTCTGCTTATAAGCATGATGGTTTTTGGCAACCTATGGATACTTTAAGAGATAAAAATTATTTAGAAAACCTTTGGAAGAATAACGAAGCTCCTTGGAAGGTTTGGTAAACCATTTATAGAGACGTAGCAGTGCTGCGTCTGTTAGATGATTTTTAATTGTTTAATTAGTCTTGATTACTTTATTTACATAGTTACAGGGGAACCGATTGACAAATGTATGATTTCGCAATTGTAGGTGGGGGTATAGTCGGTCTTTCTACCAGCATGGCATTGGGGGAGCGCTATCCGAAAGCAAAAATTTTGGTCTTAGAAAAAGAAAACCAAGTAGCTTTTCATCAAACTGGTAATAATAGCGGTGTAATTCACTCGGGTATTTACTACAAACCTGGTAGCTTCAAAGCCAAATTTTCCCGCGAAGGTTGCCGTTCAATGGTAGAGTTTTGCCAAAAACACGGTATTGACCACGAAGTCTGCGGTAAAGTTATTGTTGCAACTTCTCCTGAAGAACTTCCTCGTTTAGAAAATCTCTACAAACGAGGTTTAGAAAATGGTTTGGAAGTTAAAAGGATTACGAGTGAAGAAGTTAAAGAAAAAGAGCCTCACGTAGCAAGTGTTGCGGGAATTTGGGTATCATCAACTGGCATCGTCAACTACAAGCAAGTTTGTCAAAAATACGCAGAAATTATCCAAAAACAAGGTAGCGAAATCAAATTTAATACCAGGGTTGAGAAAATAGTTTCTAGCGGTAAAAATCAGGTTTTGGAAACCAACAACGGCAATTTTGAAACCCGTTTCGTAATTAACTGTGCTGGTTTGTATTCCGACCGTGTAGCCAAATTAGGTAACGTTAATCCCCAGGCTAAAATTGTTCCTTTCCGTGGTGAATATTACGAACTAACACCAGAGAAACGTCATCTGGTTAAAGGTTTAATTTACCCGGTTCCCAACCCAGATTTTCCCTTCCTCGGTGTTCACTTTACTCGGATGATAGATGGTACGGTTCATGCAGGTCCAAATGCCGTACTGAGTTTGAAGCGAGAAGGTTATAAAAAAACAGATTTTAATCTACGAGATTTTGCGGAAGTAATGAGTTATCCAGGATTCTGGAAACTAGCAGCAAAACATGCAGATGAAGGAATTAAGGAAATTATTCGTTCTTTCAGTAAAGCAGCGTTTGTGAAGAGCTTACAACAGCTGATTCCGGAAGTGCGCTCGGAAGACGTTATTCCCACACATGCAGGAGTTCGCGCTCAAGCTTTGATGAATAGCGGCAAATTAGTAGACGACTTTTTAATTGTTAAAGGTCAAAACTCCGTTCATGTGTGCAATGCTCCTTCTCCAGCAGCTACCTCTTCCATAGAGATTGGTAAAGCTGTAGCAGCAGAAATTCCAGAACAAGCACATCTCAAACCCGCAGCAGTCAATTGCTAAAAGTTTGACTCGTAAAAAGCTTTCATTTCAAAGACAAATAATTAATAGGAATCAAAATCAATGAAAATTCTCGTTACTGGTACAGAAGGTTATCTTGGTTGTTTGTTAGCTCCCTTATTAATTGAGAAGGGACATGAAGTAGTTGGTGTTGACACCGGTTACTACAAAGTTGGCTGGTTGTACAACGGTACTGAAACTTCTGCTAAGACTTTAAATAAAGATATTCGTCATATTTCCTTGGAGGATTTGCAAGGGGTAGAAGCGATAGTTCACATGGCTGAATTGTCCAACGACCCCACCGGACAATTATCCCCAACTATTACTTACGATATCAACCATGTAGGTTCGGTTCGTCTTGCTAAATTAGCGAAACAAGCTGGTGTACGTCGCTTCGTATATATGTCTTCTTGTAGCGTTTATGGTGTTGCTACCGAGGGTGATGTTACCGAGAAATCCCCGGTTAATCCCCAGACTGCTTATGCAGAATGTAAAACAATGGTAGAAAGAGATGTCCAACCGCTTGCTAGCGATGACTTTTCTCCTACCTTTATGCGGAATGCAACTGCTTTCGGTGCTTCTCCCAGAATGCGCTTTGATATCGTTTTAAACAACTTGGCTGGTTTAGCTTGGACTACCAAGGAAATTAAAATGACCAGTGATGGAACTCCTTGGAGACCATTAGTTCACGCTCTGGATATTTCTAAAGCGATTATCTGTGCTTTAGAAGCTCCTCGCGATATCGTCCACAACCAAATATTCAACGTCGGAGACACTGCTAATAATTATCGAGTTAAAGAAATTGCGGAATTTGTAGCTGAAGCTTTCCCCGGATGTAAATTAAGCTTTGGTGATAACGCTTCTGACAACCGCAGCTATCGAGTTTCTTTTGAGAAAATTAATACCGTTTTACCTGGGTTTAAGTGCGATTGGAATGCGCGTTTGGGAGCTAAGCAATTAGCTGAGGTATTTAATCAAATCGACATGACTGAGGAAGTATTCTTCTCCAGAGGTTTTACTCGTTTAAAGCAGCTAGAGTATTTGATTCGCACTCAGCAAATTGATAAAGATTTCTTCTGGGCTAAGAAATAGAAAAATTAAAACCAATAGGTACGGTTTAATTGAAAAGTTTTGGGTGTATACTCTCTTCACTCAGAACTTTCCAAAAATTCAAAACAAAAGCATCCGTTGCTAAAATCCCAAATCGATTGATTCGTAACACCACACCAAAAAATTCAATTATTTCAAAACTGTTGTCATGATTTTTACCGAAACTGAACTTCAAGGGGCTTACGTCATTGATTTAGAGCAGAAGCACGACCACCGTGGTTTCTTTGCTCGAACTTTCTGTGCTAAAGAATTGGAAGCTCATGGTTTAAAGCCAGTAGTTGCTCAGTGTAATTTATCTTTTAATCATAAAAAAGGCACTTTACGAGGAATGCACTATCAAACAGAACCAGCAGCAGAAACAAAAATTGTTCGCTGCACAAAAGGTGCTATTTACGACGTAATTATCGATATGCGTCCCGAATCTCCTACTTATCTACAGCATTTCGGGGTTGAATTAACAGCAGATAACCACCGTGCTTTATACGTACCTGAAATGTTTGCTCACGGTTACCAAGCATTAACTGATGGCTGTGAAGTTATGTACATGGTGGGTGAGTTTTATACTCCAGGATATGAAAAAGGTTTGCGCTACGACGACCCATTTTTCAATATTCAATGGCCTCTAGAAGCTACTGAAATGTCTGAGAAAGACACTAAATGGCCTTTGATGAGAATGATGACCGTCGGTGGTGCTTCTTAGTCACTATTTTAATGTACATCTAAACTTACTTTGCGATCGCAAAAAGTTAAAGTTTTTAAAACCTAGTTCCTAGGGTAATCCTGGGAACCGACATCAGAGAAAAAAGTTATTACTCAAAACAGGAATAAGAGCAGGAATTAAACTTATGATTATCATTGATAACGCTTTACAAAAACGTGCTGAAGCAGGAAACCCAGTCAAGGTAGCAATGATTGGTGCGGGTTTCATGGGTCGCGGAATTGCGAACCAAATTGCTAATTCTGTTCCTGGAATGGAGTTGGTAGCTATTTCTAACCGTAATTTAGATGCTGCTAAAAGAGCTTACACGGAAGCGGGAATTGAAGATATTCAAGAAATTTCCAATGTAGCCGATTTGGAAGATGCTGTAAAAAAAGGCGAATATGCGGTAACAGAAGATGCAATGCTGCTGTGTCGCGCTGAAGGTATTGATGCAATTATTGAAGTAACCGGAGCAATTGAATTTGGCGCTCATGTTGTGATGGAAGCTATCAATCATCGCAAGCATATCATTATGATGAATGCCGAACTTGACGGTACTATCGGTTCTATTTTAAAAGTTTATGCTGACAAAGCCGGAGTTATTCTTTCTGCTTGCGATGGAGACCAACCGGGAGTAGAAATGAATCTCTATCGGTTTGTGAAGAGTATTGGTTTAACTCCTTTACTTTGCGGAAATATTAAAGGACTGCAAGACCCCTACCGCAACCCAACTACTCAAGAAGCATTCGCTAAACGTTGGGGACAAAAACCTCATATGGTAACTAGTTTTGCTGACGGAAGTAAAATCTCCTTCGAGCAAGCAATTGTGGCTAATGCAACGGGAATGAAAGTTGCCAAAAGAGGAATGTTGGGCTACGACTTCAAAGGTCATGTCGATGAAATGACTTCAATGTATGACGTTGACCAGTTAAAGGAACTTGGTGGTATAGTTGATTACGTTGTTGGAGCTAAACCAGGTCCTGGCGTATTCGTTTTCGCAACTCACGACGACCCCAAACAGCAGCACTATCTAAACCTATACAAGTTAGGCGAAGGTCCGCTTTACAGTTTCTATACTCCTTATCATCTGTGTCATTTTGAAGTTCCCCTCTCAGTAGCCCGCGCTGTATTGTTCGGTGATGCTGTAATGGCTCCTTTAGGAGGTCCGATTGTAGATGTGGTAGCTACCGCTAAAATTGATCTCAAAGCTGGGGATACCCTTGATGGTATTGGTTACTACATGACCTACGGTCAATGCGAGAACTCTGAAGTGGTTCGCGAGCAAAACCTATTACCAATGGGATTAGCTGAAGGATGTCGTTTAAAACGAGATATTTCCAAAGACCAAGCTCTTACCTACAATGACGTAGAATTGCCACAAGGTAGACTCTGCGATAAGCTACGAGAGGAACAAAAAGCTTATTTTGCTCCATCTAAAACCTTTGCAATAGCTAGATAAAACAAGTTTCTCAAACATAGGACTTACGCAAAGCAAAATAGTCATTGCGAGCGGAACGTTAGCGCAGCGTCTCCCGAAGGGAGATAGTGAAGCGAAGCATTCACCCGCAGGGTGCGGATCATCCCAGCATTTCGCGAGATTACTATGTCCTGTCGGACACGCTCCGCTAACGCTGTCGCTCGTAATGACGCAGTTACGTTATTTTTGCGTAAGTCCTGAAACAAATAAGTTACGTTATCATTTGACCCAAGTAGCGTAGAAAAAATGAGTTGTGTAATGAAGAATTTACCTCTATTTATATTGATAGATAGATTCTTCATTACTGCCAAATTAGATTTTTTTGAGTTAGTCAAAATATCATTCAGCTTTGTTGGGGGCATTTATTCATGAAAAGCAATTTAATTAAGCTTGTAACAAACAACGTTGCTGTAGTAGCTGATAAAATACAAGGTCGTCTAGAAAGACGACGGATGATTTCACTTGAGCCGAATACTCCAGCAGTTGGAAATGTACTACTTTCATACGTTTTAAATCCATTTACCTTAAAACCGGGCGAACCCGTTCCAATTTTTCATACCCAACATTGGGAATGCCTGCAAATGGCTAAGACTTTCTTAGACTTAGGATATAACGTTGACGTTATATGGTTTTACAACGATGTATTTATCCCGAAGAAAGAATATACATTTTTTATTGAAACACGTCACAATTTAGAAAGATGCTTGTCATTTTTAAATAAGGATTGCATCAAAATATTTCATTCGGATTCAGCGCATCTTTTATTTCATAATGCCGCAGAAGCTAATAGATTATTAGGATTGCAGCAAAGACGTGGGGTTACTTTAAGTCCTCGAAGATTTGAGCAACCGAATAAAGCCATCGAACATGCCGATTGCGCGACGGTTCTTGGTAACGAGTTTACGATGGGTACATTTAAATATGCGAATAAACCCATGTACCGAATTCCTATTTCTGCTCCAAAATTATATCCTTGGCCTGAAAACAAAGATTTTGCAACTTGTCGGAAAAACTTTCTTTGGTTTGGTAGTGGTGGGTTAGTTCACAAGGGATTGGATTTACTTCTAGATGCCTTTTCTCAAATGCCAGATTATCATCTAACAATTTGCGGACCAATTGATAGGGAAGAAGACTTTGTAGCAGCTTTTTATAAAGAACTATATCAAACTCCTAATATTCATACAGTTGGTTGGGTTGATGTTAATTCTCAAAAATATCTAGACATCGTAAACAGTTGCTTAGCTCTTGTTTATCCATCCTGCTCGGAAGGTGGAGGTGGATGCGTTATCAACTGCATGCATACAGGTCTGGTTCCAATAGTAAGTTATGAGTCTAGCGTAGATATCAGCCATGATTATGGTGTGATTTTCAAAGAAAATTCTGTAGAAGAAATTAAGCAAACCATCGAGAATATTTCGAGACTCAATCCATCGCAACTCGAACAGATGGCTAAGAATTCTTGGCAATTTGTCAGAGAGAACCATACAAGAGAGCAGTTTGCCCGAGTCTATAGAGAAACAATTGAAAAAATCATCATCGAATACGGTGTCAAGAACGATTTATTAACCTATGTTTAAACATTCTTTAAATCAATTAAGGATAACTTTAGGAGCAGCTGTTAGAGACTTAAACTACAATGTATTTTATAATTGGTTACTACATTTAAAAAGCAAACCAATAGAAGCAAACAAAAAATCGGCATTAGTCTTTTCTCCCCACCAAGATGACGAAACTATAGGTTGTGGAGGAATGATTGCTCTCAAGCGTTCTCAAGCAATACCTGTAAAAGTGGTGTTTTTAACAGATGGACGCTATGGCACCCCTGATTGGATTAAGCCAGAGAACACTGTGCAATTTCGCCAAGAAGAAGCAAAAACTGCTTTACATATTTTGGGAATCGAACCATCCCAAACACAATTTTTGGACGAAACTGACGGCTCTTTGGCTCAATTAACTAAACCGCAACAAAACTTATTGATTGCTAAATTAGTTGAAATTCTTCAATCCTTTGAACCGCAAGAAGTTTACGTTCCACATCACCATGATGGTCATCCAGACCATGAAGCTACTTACTTTTTAGTTCGGGCTGCCATTGAAATATCAAAGCAGCCAATAGAACTTATGCAATATCCAATTTGGATGCTGTGGCGAAATCCACTCTCCAATCATGAATATTTACGTAAAAATAGTCATGCTTACAGATTATCAATTAGTAACTTTAAAGAAAAAAAACATCAAGCAATTGGAGCTTATAAATCCCAAACTCCAAACTTGCCTTCTAGCTTTAAGCAGGCAATGTATTCATCTTACGAAATGTTTTTTAAAGACCAAATTTAGTTATTAAAGCTATTAATAAAATACCAACTATTTGTAAAGCAAAAAAGAATATCTGTCTTTAATTTTAATACAATCGATTCTTTAAAAATTGCTTACATCAGAACTGTGATTTCATGGGAACAAAAATGAAAATTGCCTTAGTTCATGATTACTTAACCCAGCGAGGTGGGGCTGAAAGAGTATTTGAATTACTCTGCAAACGCTTTCCTGAAGCTGATATATTTACATCCTTATACGATGCCCAAAAAACTATTGACTTAGGCGAACGGATAGTTAAAACAACTTATTTACAGCAAATTCCTGGTGCAGCCAAATACTTTAGATTAATGGCTCCCTTTTATTTTCCTGCTTTTCGCGCTTTAGACTTGCAAGAATATGATTTAATTATCAGTAGCAGCACTAGTTTCGCCAAAGCAGTACGGAAAAGTCCCAAAGCGCGACACGTTTGTTTCTGCCATAATGTCACTCGTTTTCTCTGGGATACCGAAACTTATTTAAGAGAATATGCTGATTACCAGTATTTTGCTCCGTTAATTGAAAAAGTCTTTCAGTTAATGAGAAATGTTGATCTTACTTATGCTCAAGAACCAGACCTTTATATCGCGAATTCCAGCGTTGTTGCCCGTCGCATAAAAAGCACTTATGGTAAAAAAGCAATAGTTATTAACTATCCAATTGATACCAGCAAGTTTATTTATTCAAATTCTAAAGATGATTATTTTCTTGCATCAGCGAGGATGATAGGTTACAAACGACTTGATATAATAGTAGAGGCTTTTAACTGGCTGGGATGGCAACTGAAAATATCGGGTGACGGTCCAGAAAGAGAACGATTACAATCGAAAGCTTTGAAAAATATCGAATTTGTGGGTCACGTTTCTGATTTAGAACGTACCCAACTATTTGCGAAAGCAAAATCTGTAATAGTCGCAGCCTTAGAAGACTATGGTTTGGTTCCGGTAGAAG
Source organism: Cyanobacteria bacterium J06621_15 (assembly GCA_038525335.1). GTDB lineage: Bacteria > Cyanobacteriota > Cyanobacteriia > Cyanobacteriales > Nostocaceae > Rivularia. The sequence continues at coordinate 43,137 of JBCBHT010000022.1, forward strand.
CAAACGCTAGCGGAACTCCAGTAGTTGCCTTTGGAGCGGGAGGAGTTTTAGATACTCAGGTGCCGGGAAAAACAGGAGTGTTCTTCAAAAGGCAAACGCCTGACTCATTACAAACTGCCTTATTGGAAGCCAGGGAAATCTACTGGAATTACGAAAGCATACGCAATCACGCTGTAGCAAATTTTTCGGAAGAAGCATTTTTTAGCAAGGTTGAAAAAGTTATCGACCAAGCTAGTGGCTTACAGCGTTCGCAGTCCCTGATTTGTTAGCTAAGGAAATAAAAAACGTGATGCAAACCAGTTTGAGTCCCCATGTAAATCCAGCTGCTGATTCAGAACCGGGTTACGGGCAGCTGTTTGCGGTATTAATCCGGCGATTTCCTTGGTTTTTGTTAGTCTTTATGGCTTCTGTGGGAGCGGGTTACTACGTTTATCGTAAAACCCCACCTACTTATAAAAGTTCGATGGAGCTTTTGGTAGAGCCAAATTATCAAGGGAAAGCACAAGGAACGGGAGAAGAAAATCAATTCATCGAATCTAATGTGGAGATAAAAACCGAGACACAGTTAGAATTGATGGATAAGTCTTCACTGATAAAACAAGCTGTTGAAAAATTAGAACCCGAATACCCAGACCTTACGGTTAAAGATGTCCAAAACGGTTTGACCTCCAAGGAAATAAGGTCAGAAGAAAGTAACGTTGCGACAAACATTTTTCAGATAGAGTATGCCGATAGAGACCCCCAAAAAACTAAAAGGGTATTGGAAGCTTTACAGCAAGTCTATCTTGATTTCAATAAAGAGCAACAGAAAAAGCGTTTACAAAAAGGTTTGAAAGTAGTCAGAGACCAGAAGAAAAAGGAGACAGAAAAATTAAGTCAAGCTGAAAGAAAATTGCAGTCTTTTCGGGAATTGTATAATTTAACAGACCCGCAAACCCAAGCCCAAGCTAATGAAAACGCTTTAAATAATATTCAACAAGAACGACGTACAACTCACAATCAATATAAAGAAGCTCAAGCAAAAATTAGGTCATTACAACAACAATTAAAACGTACTCCTCAAAAAGCATTAGTTTCTTCTCGTTTGAGTCAGTCAAGTCGCTATCAGTCCTTGCTCAACGAGATTCAAAAAACCGAATTGGCTATTGCTCAAGCTAATTTGCGTTTTACCGAAAGCCATCCCGACGTTTTAAAGCTTAAGCAACAGCTAGCAGAACAAAAGCAACTACTAAGACAAGAAGTAGGAAGAGCTTTAGGAGGAAGTAACGTAGATACTTCTGCTGTAAACACTGGTGAACTGCTAAATCAGGGACAGCTTTCTCAAACAGACCTTAACCTTGCCAGCACTTTAGTAGAAACTCAAACAGAACTCTTTGCTTTAGCAGCAAGAGACCAAAGTCTGGCACAAAAAGAAGAACAGCTAAACAAAGACCTGAAAAAATTTCCAACTTTACTAGCTCAGTATAATCGCTTGCAACCGCAAGTAACTCGCAGTCGAGATAGCTTACAAGAGCTTTTGAAAGTTGAGCAAAAGTTAGAGCAAGAATTAGATAAAGGTGGATTTAGCTGGGAAGTCATAGAAGAACCCCAAGAAGGAGATTATTTAGGTCCCAACCTGCAACAGAATTTGCTACTAGGTGGAGTAGTTGGTTTGATGTTAGGTGGAATCGCGGCTTTTGCTAGAGAAGCAGGAGACGATGCAGTTCGCACCACCGCAGAATTGGAGAAACAATTTGCTATTCCACTTTTAGGTACAACCCCTAAATTACCTGCTGCCAAAACTAAAGAATCAGTATTTAAGCTACCTTTTGGTAAGCCAGAAGTTCTTGCTCCTTGGACGATTCAGGTGTTGCAATCACCACCGCGCTGGGAATCGCTCGACTTAATTTATAAAAATATAGAATTACTCAATTCTGTTTCAGCCTTTAAATCTTTGATGATAACGTCAGCATTACCTGACGAAGGTAAGTCAGCTTTGGCTTTGGGTTTAGCAATGAGTGCTGCTCGCTTGCATAAGAAGGTTCTATTAATTGATGCGAATTTACGCGACCCTAACGTTCACAAGCATCTAAATTTGCCTAACGAACAAGGACTTTCTACTTTGCTAACAAGCGATGTAGCTTTACCTAACCAGATAACCCTTCAATCTTCAGGTTCATCTTATATAGATATTTTGACCGCAGGACCAGTTCCAGAAGACCCTGCAAATCTATTAAGTTCTCCTCGTATGGGAGAATTGATGATGGCATTTGAAGAAAACTACGATTTGGTTATCTTAGACGCGTCAGCAGTTCTCGGTTTAGTGGACGCTTTACTTACTGCATCAAATTGTCGTGGAGTGATTATGGTAGCGAGTATTGGAGGAGTTACTCGTACTCAGCTAGCACAAGCTACGGCTATGCTGGGTAAATTAAATTTACTTGGAGTTGTTGCAAACGGAGTTTCAAAATCCGGTTATAGCTACGTCCCCAATGTCAAGCAACAGCAATTAGCTTTGAAAGGAGCTGTGGAAGAATAAATAGCTTAGGGACGAGTAAGCTGATTACAATAAAATTATCAAGGCAGCACTTTATTAAAGTGTATGCCTTTTGTTTTGCAGTTGCTTTTCAAATATAGGAATCCGATTTGAATATTGTTAGCGGAGCGGGTCTAACACTAATGCCAATATAGCCCTTTTCAGTTGAATGCAATACAAATGAAATTGTTAAGAATCGGACGGACAGGGATGTCCATCCCACAAGAATGTATTCTACTCAACCGAAAACCGCTATAAAAATGGTGTAAACAAAAAACATATTTGACAAACTTGAGATTCAATTAGGGCTTGCTTAATAAAATTATAAGTCTTGCCAGATAAGACTTTCAGAGATTTTTATCCTTTTATTGTGCAAGCTTATGTGATGGACAAGCGAGAAACCCTTGCACTTTTTTCTAAAATTATTGCGATTATTTAAAATTCA